>NZ_JABWRZ020000024.1 GCF_014269185.2 Pseudomonas oryzicola | reverse complement strand
TTGCAACGTGCCGAACCTGTTACGCCATGGTTGCCTGCCTTGGTGCATGTCTCAAGGCAGGCGAGGCGGCATCAATGCCCACCCAAAAATCCCGTCATGCCAACCAGGCTGACAACCATGGCCTCACAGGCATGGCCACGTTGCAACAAATGTAGGAGCGGATTTATCCGCGATGCGCCGCGCGGGCGGCGCTCGATCTCACAGGC
>NZ_JABWRZ020000023.1 GCF_014269185.2 Pseudomonas oryzicola | reverse complement strand
CCGCCCGCGCGGCGCATCGCGGATGAAATCCGCTCCTACATTTGTTGCAACGTGGCCACGCCTGTGAGGCCATGGTTGTCAGCCGGTTTGCAAGACTCAAGACATGCACCAAGGCAGGCGACCATGGCGTAACAGGTTCGGCACATTGCAACAAATGTAGGAGCGGATTTCATCCGCGATGCGCCGCGCGGGCGGCGCTCGATCCCAGCA
>NZ_JABWRZ020000022.1 GCF_014269185.2 Pseudomonas oryzicola | reverse complement strand
TGTTCGAACTTGTCAGCATCAACCCCATCAACAGTAGCGATGGACTTCACAACCGGATCGTTGGTACCGGTGTAGACGTTGTCCGGCGCAGTGACGGTAGTGCTGCCGGAGGTGCTGTTCGCCGGAACAGTGATGGTGGTGCCATCATTCAGGGTGAAGGTCAACGCGCCGTGCTTGTCGATCGGCAGGCCATCTTTGTTGGTCAGGGTCACGGTGTAGGTGATTACGCCGCCTTCAGT
>NZ_JABWRZ020000021.1 GCF_014269185.2 Pseudomonas oryzicola | reverse complement strand
TCGGGTTCGGGGTCAGCTGCTCGAAATTACCGCCCGTGGCGTTCTCGATGCTTACACTGACGGTCGAACCGTTGTTATAGACGTCGTTGGCCGGGGTCTCGAAATCGACACTGCCCTGGGTCTTGCCGGCTTCAACGGTGATGGTCTGGCCGTTGGACAGGGTCACGGTCACCGGAGTCTGGGCCGGGTTGCTCAGGGTCACGGTGTAGGTGATGACACCACCTTCGGTCACCGACGGGG
>NZ_JABWRZ020000020.1 GCF_014269185.2 Pseudomonas oryzicola | reverse complement strand
TTTGTTTTTCAGTGATATGAAGGTTTCTTGAAATTAAAGGTTGACGCGGTTTCGGATCCCCTTATAATGCGCCCCACTTCCAGCGAGATCGGAACGAAAAACTCCTTGTTCATCAATGAGTTAAGTAGTAACGAAGAAGCTGAAAGGGCTACGATCGAATGATCGGCAGCGGTCGAGATGAAGGTTGACAGTGTTTCAAAACGCTGTATGATTCGCATCCCGCTACGAGAGATCGCAGCGAGTC
>NZ_JABWRZ020000019.1 GCF_014269185.2 Pseudomonas oryzicola | reverse complement strand
ACCCTGACCAACAAAGATGGCCTGCCGATCGACAAGCACGGTGCACTGACCTTCACCCTGAACGATGGCACCACCATCACTGTTCCGGCGAACAGCACCACCGGCAGCACTACTGTCACGGCGCCGGACAACGTCTACACCGGTACCAACGATCCGGTTGTGAAGTCCATCGCTACCGTTGATGGGGTTGATGCTGACAAGTTCGAACAACTGACCCTGGACAAGACGCCGGTCAGCACCACTGTCACTGACGA
>NZ_JABWRZ020000018.1 GCF_014269185.2 Pseudomonas oryzicola | reverse complement strand
TGTAAAAGACGATGTTGTAAGCGACCCTGTTATAGGTCTGTAGCTCAGTTGGTTAGAGCGCACCCCTGATAAGGGTGAGGTCGGCAGTTCAAATCTGCCCAGACCTACCATTACATGGTTCAGCCGTAGAATACGGGGCCATAGCTCAGCTGGGAGAGCGCCTGCCTTGCACGCAGGAGGTCAGCGGTTCGATCCCGCTTGGCTCCACCACTTTCTGCTGTTGTGAAGTGTTGCACTTGATCAAACTCAGAAATGAGCATTCGCT
>NZ_JABWRZ020000017.1 GCF_014269185.2 Pseudomonas oryzicola | reverse complement strand
TTGTCCAACGGTCAGACCATTACCGTTGAAGCCGGCAAGTCCCAGGGCAGCGTCGATTTCGAAACCCCGGCGAACGACGTCTACAACAACGGCTCGACCATCAGCACCACGATTACCGGTGCGACCGGTGGTAACTTCGAGCAACTGGTGCCGAACCCAGCCCCGGCTCAGACCACGATCAACGACTCGGTCGACACCACCACCGCGACCCTGACGGCTACTCCGTCGGTGACCGAAGGTGGCGTCATCACCTACACCGTGACCCTGAGCAATCCGGCCCAG
>NZ_JABWRZ020000016.1 GCF_014269185.2 Pseudomonas oryzicola | reverse complement strand
TCGATCGACAAGCACGGTGCGCTGACCTTCACCCTGAACGACGGCACCACCATCACCGTGCCGGCCAATGGCACGACCGGTTCGGCCACTGTCACCGCTCCGGATAACGTCTATGTCGGCACCAATGACCCTGTGATCAAATCGATCGCCTCGGTCAGCGGCACCGACGTCGGTAAGTTCGAGCAGCTGACTCTGGACAAGACCCCCGTCAGCACCACTGTCACCGACGAGCCAGGTACACCGGGCAATCCAGGCGGCAACAACGAAGGCGATCTGGTCAAGGTCACCATCACCGCCGACCAGCCTTCGGTGGCCGAGA
>NZ_JABWRZ020000015.1 GCF_014269185.2 Pseudomonas oryzicola | reverse complement strand
GCTGACCCTGGACAAGACGCCGGTCAGCACCACTGTCACTGACGAACCGGGTACTCCAGGCAACGAAGGCGATCTGGTCAAAGTCACCATCACCGCCGACCAGCCTTCGGTGGCCGAGAACGTCAAACCGACCTTCACTGTGCACATCAACCAGGCCTTGGCCCACGATCTGGTCGTGACCCTGAGCAACAACGCTCAGGTCACCATCAAGGCGGGTGAGACCAGCGCAGCTTACGAGCACGCGGCACAAGGCGATGACGTCTACAAGGACTCGGGCGAACTCAGCCTGGGCATCAAGTCGGCTGTGGACGTCGATGGCCGTACCTTCGAAAACCTGCAACTGGGCGATGT
>NZ_JABWRZ020000014.1 GCF_014269185.2 Pseudomonas oryzicola | reverse complement strand
AACCGAAGGGGTCGCAGTCAGCTTGGCCACCACTTCGTCAGTGGTGTCGGTGACCTGAACCTTGGCCGCATCGCCCAGCTGCAGGTTTTCGAAGGTATGGCCATCGACGTCCACAGCCGACTTGATGCCCAGGCTGAGTTCGCCCGAGTCCTTGTACACGTCATCGCCTTGTGCCGCGTGCTCGTAGGCTGCGCTGGTCTCACCCGCCTTGATGGTGACCTGGGCATTGTTGCTCAGGGTCACGACCAGGTCGTGGGCCAGGGCCTGGTTGATGTGCACGGTGAAGGTCGGTTTGACGTTCTCGGCCACCGAAGGCTGGTCAGCAGTGATGGTGACCTTGACCAGGTCGCCTTCGTTGCCC
>NZ_JABWRZ020000013.1 GCF_014269185.2 Pseudomonas oryzicola | reverse complement strand
CTGGGCGATGCGGCCAAGGTCCAGGTCACTGACACCACTGATGAAGTGGTGGCGAAGCTGACTGCTACCCCTTCGGTAACCGAAGGCGGTGATATCACCTACACCATCACGCTGACCAACAAAGACGGTCTGCCGATCAACAACCACTCGGAGTTGTACTTCAAGCTGAGTGATGGCACTACGGTCGTCGTGGCAGCCAACAGCACCACTGGCTCGGCTACCACCACCGCGCCTGACAACGTCTATGTTGGTGCCAACCAACCGGTGGTCAATGCCATCGAGGCAGTCAGCGGTGCAGATGTCTGGAAATTCGAAAACCTCAATCTGGACAAGACGCCGGTCAGCACTACTGTCACTGACGAACCGGGCACCCC
>NZ_JABWRZ020000012.1 GCF_014269185.2 Pseudomonas oryzicola | reverse complement strand
GACCAGCGCAGCCTACGAGCACGCGGCGCAAGGCGATGACGTCTACAAGGACTCGGGCGAACTCAGCCTGGGCATCAAGTCGGCTGTGGACGTCGATGGTCGTACCTTCGAGAACCTGCAGCTGGGCGATGCGGCCAAGGTTCAGGTCACCGACACCACTGACGAAGTGGTGGCCAAGCTGACTGCGACCCCTTCGGTTAACGAAGGCGGCGATATCACCTACACCGTGACCCTGACCAACAAAGATGGCCTGCCGATCGACAAGCACGGTGCGCTGACCTTCACCCTGAACGACGGCACCACCATCACCGTGCCGGCCAATGGCACGACCGGTTCGGTCACCGTCACCGCGCCGGACAACGTGTACACCGGTGCGAATGACCCTGTGATCAAATCGATCGCTTTGGTCAGCGGCACCGATGTCGGCAAGTTCGAGCAG
>NZ_JABWRZ020000011.1 GCF_014269185.2 Pseudomonas oryzicola | reverse complement strand
GTTGGTCCCGAACTCGACTCCGGCTTCCACTGTTATCAATGACAGCATTGATACCGTCACGGTAAATATTGTCAGCAATGGCAATGTGACCGAAGACCAGCAGCCTTCCTTCACCGTGAAGGTAAGTCAGGCTCTGGATCGGCCATTGACCGTAACCCTGTCGAACGGCGACACCGTGACCATCGAGGCAGGTAAAACCGAGGTTGAATACAAAACGCCAGCCCAGGGCGATGACGTTATCAAGGACACCGGCTCTGTTACCCTGAGCGTTACTGATGCCACTGTTCCAGGTGCCACTTTCGAGAAGCTGGCCTTGGGTGGTCCGGCTACCGTTGAGATTTCGGACACCATCAGTGAGGTCGTGGCCAAGCTGACCGCCACCCCTTCGGTCACCGAAGGTGGTCAGATTACCTATACAGTGACCCTTACCAACAAAGACGGTCTGCCGATCGACAAGCACGGCGCGCTGACCTTCACCCTGAACGATGGCACCACCATCACTGTTCCGGCGAACAGCACCACCGGCAGCACTACGGTCACTGCGCCAGATAATGTCTACACCGGTGCCAACGATCCGGTTGTGAAGTCCATCGCTACTGTTGATGGGGTTGATGCTGACAAGTTCGAACAACTGACGCTGGACAAGACGCCGGTCAGCACCACTGTCACCGACGAGCCAGGTACACCGGGCAATCCAGGCGGCAACAACGAAGGCGACCTGGTCAAGGTCACCATCACTGCTGACCAGCCTTCGGTGGCCGAGAACGTCAAACCGACCTTCACCGTACACATCAACCAGGCC
>NZ_JABWRZ020000010.1 GCF_014269185.2 Pseudomonas oryzicola | reverse complement strand
TGTGACCGAAGGTGGCGTCATCACCTACACCGTGACCCTGAGCAACCCGGCCCAGACTCCGGTAACTGTGACCCTGTCCAACGGCCAGACCATCACCGTTGAAGCCGGCAAGACCCAGGGCAGTGTCGATTTCGAGACCCCGGCCAACGACGTCTATAACAACGGTTCGACCGTCAGTGTGAGCATCGAGAACGCCACGGGCGGTAATTTCGAGCAGCTGACCCCGAACCCGACCCCGGCCCAGACCGCGATCAACGACTCGGTCGACACCACCACCGCGACCCTGACAGCTACCCCGTCGGTGACCGAAGGTGGCGTCATCACCTACACCGTGACCCTGAGCAATCCGGCCCAGACCCCGGTGACCGTGACCCTGTCCAACGGCCAAACCATTACCGTTGAAGCCGGCAAGACCCAGGGCAGCGTCGATTTCGAGACTCCGGCCAACGACGTCTACAACAACGGCTCGACCGTCAGCACCACGATTACCGGTGCGACCGGTGGTAACTTCGAGCAACTGGTGCCGAACCCGACCCCGGCTCAGACCACGATCAACGACTCGGTCGACACCACCACCGCGACCCTGACGGCTACTCCGTCGGTGACCGAAGGTGGTGTCATCACCTACACCGTGACCCTGAGCAACCCGGCCCAGACTCCGGTGACCGTGACGCTGTCCAACGGCCAGACCATCACCGTTGAAGCCGGCAAGACCCAGGGCAGTGTCGATTTCGAGACCCCGGCGAACGACGTCTATAACAACGGTTCGACCGTCAGTGTGAGCATCGAGAACGCCACGGGCGGTAATTTCGAGCAGCTGACCCCGACCCCGACCCCGGCCCAGACCGCGATCAACGACTCGGTCGACACCACCACCGCGACCCTGACGGCTACTCCGTCG
>NZ_JABWRZ020000009.1 GCF_014269185.2 Pseudomonas oryzicola | reverse complement strand
AGGCGACGAAGTGGTTGATACCATGCTTCCAAGAAAAGCTCCTAAGCTTCAGATAACTGGGAACCGTACCCCAAACCGACACAGGTGGTTAGGTAGAGAATACCAAGGCGCTTGAGAGAACTCGGGTGAAGGAACTAGGCAAAATGGCACCGTAACTTCGGGAGAAGGTGCGCCGGCGAGGGTGAAGGACTTGCTCCGTAAGCCCATGCCGGTCGAAGATACCAGGCCGCTGCGACTGTTTATTAAAAACACAGCACTCTGCAAACACGAAAGTGGACGTATAGGGTGTGACGCCTGCCCGGTGCCGGAAGGTTAATTGATGGGGTTAGCGCAAGCGAAGCTCTTGATCGAAGCCCCGGTAAACGGCGGCCGTAACTATAACGGTCCTAAGGTAGCGAAATTCCTTGTCGGGTAAGTTCCGACCTGCACGAATGGCGTAACGATGGCGGCGCTGTCTCCACCCGAGACTCAGTGAAATTGAAATCGCTGTGAAGATGCAGTGTATCCGCGGCTAGACGGAAAGACCCCGTGAACCTTTACTATAGCTTTGCACTGGACTTTGAATTTGCTTGTGTAGGATAGGTGGGAGGCTTTGAAGTGGGGACGCCAGTTCTCATGGAGCCATCCTTGAAATACCACCCTGGCAACTTTGAGGTTCTAACTCAGGTCCGTTATCCGGATCGAGGACAGTGTATGGTGGGTAGTTTGACTGGGGCGGTCTCCTCCCAAAGAGTAACGGAGGAGTACGAAGGTGCGCTCAGACCGGTCGGAAATCGGTCGTAGAGTATAAAGGCAAAAGCGCGCTTGACTGCGAGACAAACACGTCGAGCAGGTACGAAAGTAGGTCTTAGTGATCCGGTGGTTCTGTATGGAAGGGCCATCGCTCAACGGATAAAAGGTACTCCGGGGATAACAGGCTGATACCGCCCAAGAGTTCATATCGACGGCGGTGTTTGGCACCTCGATGTCGGCTCATCACATCCTGGGGCTGAAGCCGGTCCCAAGGGTATGGCTGTTCGCCATTTAAAGTGGTACGCGAGCTGGGTTTAGAACGTCGTGAGACAGTTCGGTCCCTATCTGCCGTGGACGTTTGAGATTTGAGAGGGGCTGCTCCTAGTACGAGAGGACCGGAGTGGACGAACCTCTGGTGTTCCGGTTGTCACGCCAGTGGCATTGCCGGGTAGCTATGTTCGGAAGAGATAACCGCTGAAAGCATCTAAGCGGGAAACTTGCCTCAAGATGAGATCTCACTGGAACCTTGAGTTCCCTGAAGGGCCGTCGAAGACTACGACGTTGATAGGTTGGGTGTGTAAGCGCTGTGAGGCGTTGAGCTAACCAATACTAATTGCCCGTGAGGCTTGACCATATAACACCCAAGCAATTTGCTGACGCAGATTGCGGTGGTGAAGATGATAC
>NZ_JABWRZ020000008.1 GCF_014269185.2 Pseudomonas oryzicola | reverse complement strand
CTGGCCTAACCTTCTCCGTCCCTCCATCGCAATAACTGGAAGTACAGGAATATTAACCTGTTTTCCATCGACTACGCTTTTCAGCCTCGCCTTAGGGACCGACTAACCCTGCGTCGATTAACGTTGCGCAGGAAACCTTGGTCTTTCGGCGTGCGAGTTTTTCACTCGCATTGTCGTTACTCATGTCAGCATTCGCACTTCTGATACCTCCAGCAAGCTTCTCAACTCACCTTCACAGGCTTACAGAACGCTCCTCTACCGCGTCATCGAAGATGACACCCGTAGCTTCGGTGCATGGTTTGAGCCCCGTTACATCTTCCGCGCAGGCCGACTCGACTAGTGAGCTATTACGCTTTCTTTAAAGGGTGGCTGCTTCTAAGCCAACCTCCTAGCTGTCTAAGCCTTCCCACATCGTTTCCCACTTAACCATGACTTTGGGACCTTAGCTGACGGTCTGGGTTGTTTCCCTTTTCACGACGGACGTTAGCACCCGCCGTGTGTCTCCCATGCTCGGCACTTCCAGGTATTCGGAGTTTGCATCGGTTTGGTAAGTCGGGATGACCCCCTAGCCGAAACAGTGCTCTACCCCCTGGAGTGATACATGAGGCGCTACCTAAATAGCTTTCGAGGAGAACCAGCTATCTCCGAGCTTGATTAGCCTTTCACTCCGATCCACAGGTCATCCGCTAACTTTTCAACGGTAGTCGGTTCGGTCCTCCAGTCAGTGTTACCTAACCTTCAACCTGCCCATGGATAGATCGCCCGGTTTCGGGTCTATACCCAGCGACTAAACGCCCTATTAAGACTCGCTTTCGCTACGCCTCCCCTATTCGGTTAAGCTCGCCACTGAATATAAGTCGCTGACCCATTATACAAAAGGTACGCAGTCACCTAACAAAGTAGGCTCCCACTGCTTGTACGCATACGGTTTCAGGTTCTATTTCACTCCCCTCTCCGGGGTTCTTTTCGCCTTTCCCTCACGGTACTGGTTCACTATCGGTCAGTCAGTAGTATTTAGCCTTGGAGGATGGTCCCCCCATGTTCAGACAAAGTTTCTCGTGCTCCGTCCTACTCGATTTCATTGACAAGAGATTTTCGTGTACGGGGCTATCACCCACTATGGCCGCACTTTCCAGAGCGTTCCACTAATCTCAAATCAACTTAAGGGCTGGTCCCCGTTCGCTCGCCACTACTAAGGGAATCTCGGTTGATTTCTTTTCCTCAGGGTACTTAGATGTTTCAGTTCCCCTGGTTCGCCTCTTGCACCTATGTATTCAGTGCAAGATACTCAGCTTGTGCTGAGTGGGTTCCCCCATTCAGAGATCTCTGGATCACAGTCTGTTTGCCGACTCCCCAAAGCTTATCGCAGGCTACCACGTCTTTCATCGCCTCTGACTGCCAAGGCATCCACCGTATGCGCTTCTTCACTTGACCATATAACCCCAAGCAATCTGGTTATACTGTGAAGACGACATTCGCCGAAAATTCGCATGTTGCTCTTTCGAGCAGAACTCACAAATTTTACCTTAGCCTGATTAACCAGCAGTGAAACTGG
>NZ_JABWRZ020000006.1 GCF_014269185.2 Pseudomonas oryzicola | reverse complement strand
CAAATGTGGGAGCGGATTTATCCGCGATGCGCCGCGCGGGCGGCGCTCGATCTCACAGGCGCTGAAAATCCAAAGGCAAGCCCCTGCAAGCCACTGCACCCTACCGTGCCGAATCCCGCCAAAACCGTCGCTGTTCCCGCACGCTTTCAACCGCCCCCTGACGCCCCAACACCAACCGCAACGCCCCCTCCACCGCCGTGTCATGCATCATCACCCCATGCCGCCGATAACGTTCGACCACCTGCGCATGTGGGTGCCCGAAGCTGTTGTTGCGCCCTCGCGAGATCAGCACCCCACGTGGCGCCGTGGCACGGATGAAGGCCTCGGTGGAAGAGCTGCGGCTACCATGGTGCGGCGCCTGCAGCCAATCGATACGGGGTGTGTCGGTGGCCGCCAGCCAGGCCTGCTCGGCAGCGGCCTCCATATCGCCTGCCAGCAGCAGGCGCTCGCCCTGCGCCTCGACCCGCAACACGCAGGACCGGTCATTGCTGCTTTGCCCGTCAGCCCAGCGCCATAGCGAAAAATGCACACCATCCCATTGCCATTGCTCACCACTGGCGCACGGCTGTAGGTGAAGATTTTCCAGCGCTTCCCCACCAATGGCCCGCCGGACCGGCAAGCCACGCTGTATGGCCACGGCACCGCCGGCATGGTCGGCGTGGGCGTGGCTGACCAGCAGCAGGTCCAGGCGGCGCACCCCCAGCTTGCGCAGGGTCGGCAGCACCACCCGTTCGCCCAGGTCGGTGTCGCCCCTGGCCGGCCCGGCGTCGTACAGCAGGTCGTGATGCCGCGTACGCAACAGCACCGCCAGGCCCTGGCCGACATCCAGCTGCCAGACCTCGACTTGCCCGAACGGCACTGTTGCCTTGGGCACCCAAAGTGCCAGCAGCATGACCCCACCCAGGCCACGCAGCGGCACCCCACGGGGCAGCAGCAATAGCCACGAGCCCAGGCAGACCAGCAGCCAGGCCCACCACGGCAGGGCTGGCGGCAGCCACGCCGGGCGCTGCTGCGCCACCAGCGCCAGCAGCCGGAACAACCCGTCGAGCAAACCACCCGCCAACCACAACAGTGCCTCGCCTACCCCGCCCAGCGGCAGCAGCACCGTACCCAGCAACGCCAACGGCAGTACCGCCACGCTGACCCAGGGCACCGCCACGAGGTTGGCCAGCGGTGCGCTCAGGCTCACCGGCAAGCCGGTGGCCAGCAGCACGGGCAGCAAACCGATGGCGATCACCCATTGCGCCCGCGTCCAGGCCTGCCATGGGCGCCAGCCGCCCAGCCGCGCGCTGAAGCAATAGACAAGCGTGGCCACCGCCGCAAACGACAGCCAGAAACCGGGCAGCAGCGCCGCCAGCGGCTCAACCAGCAGCACGGCAATCAGCGCCAGCAGCAGCGGCAAGGTCGCGCCAAGATGACGAAAGCGCAGGCGCCAGAGCAGCACCACGGCGAGCATCAGGCAGGCACGCTGCACCGGGACACCGGCACCGGCCAGCCAGCCGTAGGCCAGCGCCGCCGTCATGGCCAGACCACACGCCCAGGGCAACCAGGGCAGCCGTGCCGGCCACAGCCCCCAACGCGCCAGCCCAGCGACCAGGCCATACAGCAAGCCAGCGACCAGGCCGATGTGCTGGCCGGAAATCACCAGCAGGTGCACCGTACCGGTAGCCTGCAGCGTCTGCCAGTCCTGCCGCGCCAGGCCCGTGCCGTCGCCGAGCACCAAGGCTACCAAGGCGGCCTGGCGACCATGGGCGTCGACCGCCAGCAGGCGCTGGCGCAGGCGGTCACGCCAGCCCCCGGCAACCGGCGCCAGCAGTTGCCCGGCCTTGACCGAGCCGGTGGCACCGATCCGCCGCGCCAGCAATTGGGCTTCCAGGTCCGGCCCATGTGGGTTGAGCAACCCGGCCGGGCGCTGCAAGGTCACCGCCAGCCGCCACTGCTCCCCCGCGCGCAGCGGTGGCCCGTCGAACCAGCTCAACTGCAGGCGCTGCGGCAGTTCGGCCCGCCGCGAACGGGCCCCTTGCAGCTCGAAGCGCACCCCCTGCGCCGTGCGGGTCGGCAGGCCAACCACCCGGCCCTCCAGCCACAAGGTACGGCCCTCCAGCCCTGGCGCCAGGCGATCATCCAGGGCCGCCTGCGCCGAGCCAAGCGCCCAGCACAGGCCCAGCAGGAAGCAACCCGGCGGCCACAGGCGGGTGAACAGGCAGACGCCAGCGCCAATTGCCAGCAGCACCAGCCATCCGACCGACGGCAACGCGGGGAAAAAGCCCAGGCACAATAGCCCGAGCGCGAGCGCAAACATCCCTGTGCGCATGAGGTAGAGCTCCAGAAGCGAAATCACCTTCTGAGGCATAGCCCAATTGTCGGCAACGCTTGCTCAACAATTGTCACAAACTCTAAACGAGGCTGAACGGGAATCAGGGCATACTGCCCGGATCAACGCTCCGGGAGCCTACATGCCGCGCCGACTTTTCAAACGCTACATGCCGGATCCGACCAGCATTCGCGAACACAAGTCCTTACGCTTTTTTGGCAAGCTGCTGCACGATCCGAACCTCTGGCACCTGAACCGGCACTCGGTAGCGCGGGCCATGGGTGTTGGCCTATTCGCGGCCCTCATACCCATTCCCATGCAGATGCTGCTGGCGGCTGCACTGGCGATTCCGGTGCGCGGCAACCTGCCGATTGCTGTCAGCCTGGTATGGCTGACCAACCCGCTGACCATGCCACCGGTGTTCTTCGTCACTTACATGACCGGCGCCTGGTTGATGCAGGTTCCACCGCGCAGCCTGCCCGACGAGCTGACCTTCGCCTGGATCAGCGACCAGTTGGCCACGCTGTGGCAGCCATTCCTGCTGGGCTCGCTGGTGTGCGGGGTGGTGCTGGGTGTCGTCGCCTACTTCACGACCCTGCTGTACTGGCGCTGGTGGATTGGCCGGCAGTGGCGCCGGCGCAAGCTCAGGTGTTCAGGCGCGCATGCCGCGGCCGCTGACCAGCAGGCGAACGCACAGCAGGTAGAGCACCGCAGTGGCGACCAGCATGAAGGTAATCGCCGTGCCAATGCTGATGTCCGACACCCCTAGGATGCCGTAGCGGAACGAGTTGACCATGTGCAGCACCGGGTTGGCCAGCGACACGGTCTGCCAGAACGGCGGCAGCAGGTTGATCGAATAGAACACCCCGCCCAGGTAGGTCAGCGGTGTCAGTACGAAGGTCGGGATGATCGAGATATCGTCGAAGTTGCGCGCGAACACGGCGTTGACGAAGCCCAGCAACGAGAAGATGGTGGCGGTCAGCAGCACCACGACCACGGTCACGCCCAGGTGGTGCACCTGCAGGTGGGTGAAGAACAGCGACAGGAAGGTCACGATCACCCCCACCGCCAAGCCACGCAGTACCCCACCCAGCACATAGCCGATGAGGATGGTGTGCGGCGATACCGGCGATACCATCAGCTCTTCGATCGAACGCTGGAACTTGCTGCCGAAGAAGCTCGACACCACGTTGCCGTAGGAGTTGGTGATCACCGACATCATGATCAGCCCCGGCACGATGTACTCCATGTAGCTGAAGCCACCCATGTCGCCGATCTGTCGGCCGATCAGGTTACCGAAGATGACGAAGTACAGGACCATGGTGATCGCAGGTGGCAGCAGGGTCTGCGGCCAGATGCGCAGGAAGCGCCGCACTTCACGGTAGACGATGGTGTTCAGGGCGACCCAGTTGGTGCGCAGTTCCACATTCATACCGCCACCCTCGACAGGTTTTTCTCCACCAGGGACACGAACAGCTCCTCGAGTCGGTTGGTCTTGTTACGCAGGCTTTGCACCTCGATGTTCTGCAGCGCCAGCTGGCCGAACAAGGCGGTGATGCCGATGTCCTTGTCCACTTGCACTTCCAGGGTGTGCGGGGTCAGCAGGCGGCAGGGGTAGCCCTGCAGCGCTGGCGCCGTGGCCAGGTCGTGCTTGAGGTCAAGGACGAAGGTTTCGACATGCAGCTTGCCCAACAGTTGGCGCATGCTGGTGTTCTCGACGATGGTGCCGTGGTCGATGATGCCGATGTTGCGGCACAGCTGCTCGGCCTCTTCCAGGTAATGGGTGGTGAGGATGATGGTGATGCCTTTCTGGTTCAGCTCGGTGAGGAAGCTCCACATCGAGCGACGCAGTTCGATGTCCACGCCGGCAGTGGGCTCGTCGAGAATCAGCAGGCGCGGTTCGTGGATCAGTGCACGGGCGATCATCAGGCGGCGCTTCATGCCGCCGGACAGCGACCGCGACGGCACGTCACGCTTGTCCCACAGGCCCAGCTGGGTCAGGTACTGCTCGGCGCGGGCCTTGGCCACCTTGGACGGGATGCCGTAGTACCCGGCCTGGGTCACGACGATGTCGAACGTCTTCTCGAACTGGTTGAAGTTGAATTCTTGCGGCACCACGCCCAGGCAGCGCTTGAGCGCGGCAGGTTCGCGATCGAGGTCATGGCCGAAAACGTTGACCGTCCCGCTGGTCTTGTTGACCAAGGTCGAGAGGATGCCGATGGTAGTGGACTTGCCGGCGCCGTTGGGGCCGAGCAAGGCGAAGAAATCGCCTTCGGCAACATCCAGATCGATGCCCTTGAGGGCCTGGAAGCCGTTGCCGTAGGTCTTGGTCAGCTGTCGGATCGACAGGGCGGAACTCATAGCGGGTCACTTACCAGAGGAAAAGGTGCAGGACACGCCAGGCAAAGTCACTGGCGCAGTGAGTGCGGCCAATGGTGCTTGGCCTGGCCGCACAAGTACAGTCACATGTATTGATAATGACTATCGAAGCATGCGTGGTGTTCGATCAGGTCAACGCAGTCATCACTGCGGCCTGGTAGGCCGGGCGCGCCTTGAGGCGCTCGTACCAGGCGTGCAGGTGGTGCATGGGCGGGCGCTCGATCGGCATTTCGAACCAGGCGTAGATGAAGCTGCCCAGTGGGATGTCGCCCATGCCGATGCGCTCTCCGGACAGGTATGGCTGCTTGGCCAGGGTGTCATCGACGATGGCCAGCAATGCGGCGCATTGCTTGTGCGCGGCATTGATCGCCACCCAGTCACGCTGGTCTTCGGGGGTGCGCAGCAGGCCCCAGAACAACGGGCGGAACGGGCCGGCGAAGGACGAGGTGGTCCAGTCCATCCACTTGTCGGCCAGGGCGCGCTGGCGTGGGTCCTGGAGATACCAGCCCTGCTCCGCGCCGTACTCGGCGCACAGGTAGCGGACGATGGTATTGGATTCCCACAGGGTCAGGTCAGCGTCTTCGAGCATCGGCACCAGGCCGTTGGGGTTGCGGGCCCGGTAGTGCGGCTCATTGACCACGCCGAAGGCGCCACCGGCGTCGATGGACTCGAAGTCCAGGCCCAGCTCGTGGGCGATCCACAGCGCCTTGCGCACATTGCTCGAATTCTTGCGGCCCCAGATCTTCAGCATGGCAACGTCCTTATGAAATGCGGAGGTGGCACAGTCTACTCCAGAGTTTTGTTGCCTGTACCGGCCCAATCGCTGGTTGCCGGCGATTGGGCCGGTACAGGACAAGGCGCGCTGAAACTCCCGGCGCCCCACCCTTGTCACTGTTCTGACCCTGTCGTCCACAGCGTTGCGTCTAAGCTATCCGGGACGGCTCAAGCCCCTGGTTCCAAGGAGGACCGATTATGTTGCTGTTGTGGTTGGTGGTATTGGTGGTCGGCGCAGCGTACCTCACGCACCGGCGCCTGGCGCCCTTGCAGATTCTCGGCATCATGGCGGCCTACGTGCTGCTGATGAGCATTTTCAGCCCGGCCCCCGGCTGGCTGCTGACCCTGATCTGGCTCGTGCTGGCCCTGAAAATTGCCCTGGTGGCACTGCCGGAATGGCGCCGCAAGGTTTTCACCGGCCCGGTATTCAACTGGTTCCAGCGCACCCTGCCGCCAATGTCGCAGACCGAGCGCGAAGCGATCGACGCCGGCACCGTGTGGTGGGACGGCGAGCTGTTCAGCGGCCGCCCCGACTGGCGCACCCTGCTCGCCTACCCGGCACCGCAGTTGAGCGAGGAAGAACAGGCCTTCCTCGACGGCCCGACGGAACAGCTCTGTGCCATGGTCAGCGACTGGCAGATCGGCCAGGACATGGACCTGCCACCCGAAGCCTGGGCGCATATCAAGCAACATGGCTTCTTCGCCCTGATCATCCCCAAGGAATATGGCGGCAAAGGCTTCTCGGCCTATGCCCACTCCCAGGTGGCAATGAAACTGGCGACCCGCAGTGGCGACCTGGCGTCCACGGTGATGGTACCCAACTCCCTCGGCCCGGCCGAACTGCTGCTGCACTACGGCACCGACGAACAACGCAACCACTACCTGCCACGCCTGGCCCGTGGCGAGGAAATTCCCTGCTTTGCCCTGACCGGCCCGCTGGCCGGCTCCGACGCTGGCGCCATGCCCGACAGCGGCGTGGTGTGCAAGGGCCAGTGGCAGGGTGAAGAAGTCCTCGGCCTGCGCCTCAACTGGGAAAAGCGCTACATCACCCTCGGCCCGGTCGCGACCTTGCTGGGCCTGGCATTCAAGGCCTACGACCCGGACCACCTGCTGGGTGAACAGGAAGAGCTAGGCATCAGCCTGGCCCTGGTCCCGACCGACACCCCCGGCGTAGACATCGGCAAGCGTCACCTGCCACTGGGCGCCGCGTTCATGAACGGCCCCAATAGCGGCAAGGACGTATTCGTGCCGCTGAGCTTCCTCATCGGCGGCCAGGCCATGCTCGGCAAAGGTTGGATGATGCTGATGAATTGCCTGTCGGTCGGCCGCTCCATCTCCCTGCCCGCCGTGGGCACTGGCGCGGCCAAGTACACCAGCCTGGTCACCGGCCAGTACGCCAACATCCGCGAACAATTCAATGTGCCGCTGGCGGCCTTCGAGGGCATTCAGGAATCGCTGGCGCGCATCGGCGGCAACGCCTGGCTGATGGACAGCGCCCGCCTGCTGACCGCCAAGGCCGTCGACCTGGGCGAGAAGCCATCGGTACTGTCGGCAATCCTCAAGTATCACCTGACCGAGCGTGGGCGCGAATGCATCCAGCACGCCATGGACGTGCACGGCGGCAAAGGCATCATCATGGGCCCCAGCAACTATCTGGGCCGCAACTGGCAGGGCGCGCCAATCTTCATCACCGTGGAAGGTGCCAATATCCTCTCGCGCAATTTGATGATCTTTGGCCAGGGTGCCATCCGCTGCCATCCGTTCGTGCTCAGGGAAATGGCCCTGGCCGGGCGCGAGGACCGCGACCAGGCATTGCAGGAATTCGACGGCCTGCTGATGCAGCACATCATGTTCGCTGCCGGCAACGCGGCCAGCACATTGGTGTTCAACCTGGGGCTGGGCCGCCTGGAAAACGTGCCGGGTGACACCTTGAGCCAAGGTTATTTCCGCGCCTTGAACCGCCAGGCCGCAGCCTTTGCGCTGCTGGCGGACTTGTCGATGATGCTGCTGGGCGGCGCACTCAAGCGCCGCGAACGGCTGAGCGCACGGCTGGGCGATGTGCTGAGCTACCTGTACCTGTCCAGTGCCGCGCTCAAGCGCTACCACGACCTGGGCGCGCCGGAACACATGCAGCCGCTGCTGCGCTGGGCCATGGAAGAAAGCCTGGGCCAGGCGGAACACGCCCTGGACCGCTTGCTCGACAACTTCCCCAACCGTTTTGTCGGCTGTGCACTGCGGGTTCTGGTATTCCCCTTCGGCCGCCGCCATACCGGGCCGAGTGACGAGCTGGATGCGGAGGTCGCAGCACTGATTGGCCGCAACAAGGGCGATCCGGCGCTGGAGGAATTGCTCGCAGGCTGCTTCAGGCCACAGGCCGAGGGCGACCCGGTGGCGGCGCTGCAACGCGCCAGCGACTTGCTGGACGAGGCCGCCCCGCTTTACAAGGCGCTGCATCAGGCGATCAGGGACGGCAAGGTGCAACCTGTACCCGGCCAGTCGGCCATCGATGCCGCCGTCGACAGCGGCATGCTGCAGCCCGGCGAAGGGCAACGCTTGCACGCAGCGGAACAGGCGCGCCGCGCAGTGATCGATGTCGATGCCTTCGACAAGGCCCAGTTGTTGGCGGAACCGGGCAAGGTTCGCTGATCTGCACTGCCGGGGAGGGGCTGCTTTGCGGCCCCTTCCCCATCCCGCGTATACTCCGCGCCCGTTTCGACCATACCGAGGACCGCCACCATGGCCACCCCCCATCTGGAATACCATCTGCAATTGCTGAATCACCTGCGTACCATCCTGGTCGCCCTGGGTGAAGCGGATCAGGTACCGGAGGAAAGCCACGCCCTGTTCCTCGAACGCTTCGACGAACTGCTGACCCTGCTGCCGCAAGACCCACTGCAAAGCCAGTACCTGGGCCAGGACCTGATCTGCCAGGTGATTCAGCGCTACCCGCAGATCGCGCACCTGGTACCCCGCGACTTGCTGTGGTTCTTTGCCGGTGACTGCCTGCACTTCATGCCCGACGAAGAGCTGGCGCTGTACCAGCAGCTGGAAGAGCGCCGCTACGAAGCCGAGCAGGCCGGCGAACCGTTCGACTGGAACCTGGAAAAGCAGCTGCTCGGCGCCCAGCAAGGCCCCGCGAGCACGCACTGACGGCAACGCGCAGGCTGCGATGCAACACGCGCAGCCTGTTTACCCGGGCATTTTCAAGGGGCAAAAAAAAACGCCACCTCACAAGAGGTGGCGTTTTCTAGATTGGAGCGGGAAACGAGACTCGAACTCGCGACCCCGACCTTGGCAAGGTCGTGCTCTACCAACTGAGCTATTCCCGCAATTTGAAGCTTTACCGCTAATCGGCGTGAAGCGCCTTTACGACCCTCACCACCACTGCACCGTACGAACGCCACAGTATTTAAACTGGAGCGGGAAACGAGACTCGAACTCGCGACCCCGACCTTGGCAAGGTCGTGCTCTACCAACTGAGCTATTCCCGCATTTGGCGTCCCCTAGGGGACTCGAACCCCTGTTACCGCCGTGAAAGGGCGGTGTCCTAGGCCACTAGACGAAGGGGACACACAGCACTTTTCAGTGCACCAGAACAGAACCTCACGATCCGGCCTGGATTTTCTTTTCCTGCCTCGCCGAAGCGCTGCCGGATAAACTGGAGCGGGAAACGAGACTCGAACTCGCGACCCCGACCTTGGCAAGGTCGTGCTCTACCAACTGAGCTATTCCCGCAATTTGGCGTCCCCTAGGGGACTCGAACCCCTGTTACCGCCGTGAAAGGGCGGTGTCCTAGGCCACTAGACGAAGGGGACACGCTGCTGGCATCGCTGCCTGCTTTCACTCCCTGCCGCGTTTCGCTGTGTGCTTTACGCTGCAAGTGGCGCGCATTCTATGGATGGTTCGTAGAGGCGTCAACCCCTTTGTAGAAATTTATTTAAATCAACGACTTCCGGGTGCGGGGTGCAGATCTGGAGGCGGCGGCCGATATAAGGAAAGCCTGCCCGCAAAGCGCGCCGGCAGAGGACACGGCGGCTGTTCGTCCCCAGGCGAACTTACTACACTCAAGGGTGTGATTCTTCTTCAACGAGGCATTAACGGTGACACCACTTCTGATCACCCTGCTCATCGTGGCGGGTATCGCGTTGCTGATCGTGATCGGCTACCTCAACAATGTTGTCGAGAACAGCAAGCTCGAGCGCGCCCGGCTGAAAGTCGAGCTGGCCGACCGCCTGCGCCGTTGTGGCGAAATCACCGAGACCTTCCCCGGCCAGTTCATGACCCCGGCGCTGAAGCTGCTGCTGACCCGCCTGGAACTCAACCTCACCCAGCGCCAGCTGGCGCTGGACAAGCACAGCGCCGAACTCAAGGCACGCATTGCCGAACTGGAAGGGCTGATTGCCCTGGGCGGGAAGATTGCGGTAAACAACCCGCCCAGCCCGATCCAGACCGAGGCCAAGGCCAAGGACGTGCGCTTTCTGCTGGAGGCGCTGCACAACCAGGTGACCCGCGCCGCCCAGGAAGGCTTCCTGCCCACCCCCGAGGCCAAGCACTGGGTCAGGGAAATCCGCCATATCCTGGTGCTGCTGCATATCGAATTCTTCAACAACCTTGGCCAGCAGGCCCTGCAGAATGGCCAGCCAGGCCAGGCGCGCCTGGCCTTCGAGCGCGGCGTACAGTACCTGCGCAAGCAGCCGGAGCCAAAGGCGTATGAAGAGCAGTTGACGTATCTGGAGAAACTGCTGGCCCGGGCCAATGCCCAGGTGCTGGAAAAGATGGAGCCGGCGGAGAACGAGCAGAACGAACTGACCCAGGGGCTCAAGACCGATGACGAAGAGACCTGGAAGAAGCGGGTAATCTACGACTGATACGAAAATCATCGTGGGCTTGACCGCCCTGTCGCCGGCAAACCAGCGCCCACAGATACGGCACAAGCCTTCATTGTGGGGGGCTGACTGCCGGCGACGGGCCGGTGCAGGCAACGACAATCAGCAGTCAGTCAATTCCAGAAAAAGCGCCGCCAAGCGCTCCAACCCTAGCTGATCCACTTCGCTGAAACGCCCGATCGTCGGGCTGTCCAGGTCCAGTACACCAATCAACCTGCCCTCCTTCACCAGCGGGATCACCAGCTCGCTATTGGACGCGCTGTCACAGGCAATATGTCCCGGGAACGCGTGCACGTCTTCTACCCGCTGGGTCTGCCGCGTCGCTGCCGCCGCTCCGCATACGCCCTTGCTGAAGGGAATGCGCACGCAGGCCACCTGGCCCTGGAACGGGCCGAGCACCAACTCTTCGTTGCGATTGAGGTAGAACCCGGCCCAGTTCAGGTCGTCCACATGGTTGTACAGAAACGCCGAGAACTGCGCGGCATTGGCGATGAAGTCACGCTCGTCGGCAAACAGCGCCTGCACTTGCGCCGCCAGCAGGTTGTAGCCGTCGAGTCCGGCGCCACTGGCATTGAGGTCGATCATTCAGTTTTGCTCCAGCAATTGCAGCCCGACCCAGTAGCGGGCGAACTGATAGGCACAGCGGCCATTACGGTTACCGCGGCCGGTAGCCCAGCGCACGGCGAGGATGTCGAGTTCTTCGGTACGCTGCCAGGTCAGGCCGGCAGGGCGTGCCAACTGGCTGATCCAGTGCTCGACCACGTCGAGGAAGTGCTCCTGTGTGAACGGGTAGAACGACAGCCACAGGCCAAAACGGTCAGACAAGGCAATCTTGTCTTCCACCGCTTCGCTGGGGTGCAGTTCACCGTCGACGCGCTTCCAGTTCTCGTTGTCACTTTCCTTCTCTGGCACCAGGTGGCGGCGGTTGGAGGTGGCGTACAGCAGCACGTTGTCTGGCGCCTGTTCGAGCGAGCCGTCGAGCACGCTCTTGAGCACCCGGTAATCACCCTCCCCGGCTTCGAACGACAGGTCGTCGCAAAACAGGATGAAGCGCTGCGGCAGTTTCTGCAGCTGCTCGACCACGCGTGGCAGGTCGGCAAGGTGATCACGTTCGATTTCGATCAGGCGCAAGCCGGCAGTGGCGTGTTCGGCCAGCAGGGCGCGTACCAGCGACGACTTGCCGGTACCGCGCGAGCCCCACAGCAGCGCATGGTTGGCGGGCATGCCGTTGATGAACTGGCGGGTGTTGCGGCCCAGCTGGTCACGCTGCTGGTCGACACCGATCAGGTCACTCAGGCGGATGTCCAGGCTGACCTCCAGCGGCAGCAGGTAGCCGCTGCGACCATCGCGCTGCCAGCGCGCGGCCAGGGTGGAGCCCCAGTCGATGTCCGGGCGTGGTGCCGGCAACAACGGGCCGAGGCGCGCCAGTAGCGATTCGGCGCGGTCCAGGAAAGCTATCAAGCGGGCGTCCATGACGACTCCTACGGATTCAGATTCAAGGCTGCCGTGCCGGCCTCTTCGCGGCTTCAGCCGCGGCCGGCACTGACAATCGAGCAATTCAAGGCTGAATGTGCGACAGACCCACCAGCAGCCGGGGTTGATCGGCTATGCTTGCGCTGCGCAAGGAACGTGGAACCGGCTCGGGACTCATGGATATCAAGTTCACCAATCGCCTGTCATACAAGCAAGCCCGGTTGACAGTCCTGGTCGGCTTCATCCTGGGAACCTTGCTCAGTCTCATCCAGATCGGCATCGATTATGCCAGCGAAGACGCGTCCATCAACCGAGAAGTGCGCGACTTGCTGAAAATCAGCCACAACCCGGCCTCGCGCATCGCCTACAACATCGACTCGGAGCTGGCCCTGGAGTTGACCAGCGGCCTGCTGCAATCGCCGGCGATCATCCGCGCGCGGCTGAGCGACAACAACGGCATGGTGCTGGCCGATGTCGAGCGCCCGCGCATGCAGGACCGCTACCGGTCACTGAGCGACTTCCTGTTCGGCGAGCAGCGCCAGTTCGAGGATCGCCTGTACCTGACCCACATGCCCGATGACTATCTCGGCAACCTGTACCTGGAAGTGGACACCTACGCCTTCGGCGCCCGCTTCCTCGACCGCGCTGGTGTCACCCTGGTTAACGGCTTTGCGCGCAGCCTGGTGCTGACCGGCATCCTGCTGGCGCTGTTCTACATGATGCTGACCAAGCCACTGGTTACCGTGATCGGCGCGCTCAGTGGCCGCGATCCGCGCAAGCCCCGGCAAACCCGCCTGGACTGCCCGCATGGTCATGAAAACGATGAAATCGGTGTGTTGGTGAAGGTCGCCAACCAGCAGTTCGTCAGCATGGCCACCGAGATCGACCAGCGCCGCAATGCGGAAAACCGCCTGACCCAGTACCTCAACGAGCTGGAAGACATCG
This sequence comes from Pseudomonas oryzicola, assembly GCF_014269185.2. Classification (NCBI taxonomy): domain Bacteria; kingdom Pseudomonadati; phylum Pseudomonadota; class Gammaproteobacteria; order Pseudomonadales; family Pseudomonadaceae; genus Pseudomonas; species Pseudomonas oryzicola. The sequence goes on along the minus strand of NZ_JABWRZ020000006.1, from coordinate 3,934 downwards.
TCTCGGCGCGGACCAATGAACTGAAAGCCAGCAACAACAGCCTGAGCCGCTCCAACCAGGAACTGGAAGAAGCCCGCCGCCGGGCTTTGGACATGGCCCAGGCGCGCTCCGCCTTCCTCGCCAACATGAGCCATGAGATCCGCACCCCGCTCAACGGCATGCTCGGCATGATCGCCCTGGCACTGGACAGCCCCTTGCCCAGCGAGCAGCGCCAGCAGCTGGCGATTGCCCATGACTCGGGCAAGGTCCTGGTCGAGCTGCTCAACGATATCCTCGATCTGTCCAAGTTCGATGCCGGCCAGCTGGAGCTGGAGCACATTCCGTTCGACATGGGCTCGATGGTCGAAGACACCGCCAACCTGCTGTCGCAGAACACTGCGCAGAGTGTCGAGCTGACCTGCCTGATCGCCCGCGACTTCCCCAGCAGTGTACTGGGCGACCCCACACGGGTGCGCCAGGTGGTCAGCAATCTGCTGTCCAACGCCCTCAAGTTCACCCGTTTCGGCCGTGTCGATGTGCGTCTGACCAGCATTGTCGGTGGCGTGCGCCTGGAAGTGCGCGATACCGGTATTGGCATCCCCGAAGAAGCCCAGGCACGGATCTTCCAGCCTTTCATCCAGGCCGGCGCCGGCATCACCCGCCAGTTTGGCGGCACCGGCCTGGGCCTGGCGCTGACGCACAACCTGTGCAAGGCCATGCAGGGCCGCCTGTACATTGATTCGCGGCCGGGCTTTGGCAGCCGCTTCAGTGCCGAGCTGCCATTGGCCGTGCACACCGAGGCCATTGCACCGGCGCCGCTGCAAGGACGGGTGGCGGCACTGAGCATGGCCGGCAGCGGGCTTGATGAATTGCTCCAGGACCTGCTGCCCGCCTGGGGGCTGGCCTATCAGCGCCATGACAGCAGCGCCACGCTGGATGCCGCCGCCATCGACCTGCTGATCACCGATGACCTCGACCGCCTGTTCGAACTGCGTCCGGCGTTGAAAACCCCGATCCTGTTGGTGACCGCCTACGGCAACTTCCTGCCCAGCGAACAATCGGTCGCCCTCGCCCCACTGCATCAACTGGCCCGACCACTGGCGCGCAACGCCCTGTACCAGACCCTGCGCCGCACCTTGCAAGGCTTCGAGCCGGAACACCCGCTCGCCAGCCCGGCCATCACCCTGGAACAGGGCCGCGCGCGGATTCTGCTAGTGGAGGACAACCCGGTGAACCAGTTGGTGGCCAAGGGCATGCTGGCCAAGCTGGGCTGCCAGGTACAACTGGCGACCCAGGGCGCCGAGGCTTTGGATATGCTGGAACAGGACACGTTCGACCTGGTGCTGATGGACTGCAACATGCCGGTGATGGATGGCTACGAGGCCAGCCGACGCATTCGCCAGAGCGGCCGCTGGCCCGACCTGCCGATCGTCGCCCTTACCGCCAATGCCATGCCCGAGGAGCGTGAACGCTGCCGGGCGGCGGGCATGAACGACTATCTGGCCAAGCCGTTCCGCCGCGAAGAGCTGCTGGCGCTGATCGACCACTGGGTGCCGGTCAACGGCTGAGCAGGCGCTCGATGTCTGCTTGCAGAGCCTGCGGCTTGGTGGTGGGGGCATAGCGCCTGACCTGGCCACTGGCCGGATCGACCAGGAACTTGGTGAAGTTCCACTTGATCTTCTGTGAACCGAGCAGGCCCGGGGCGCGCTGCTTGAGTTCGACGAACAACGGGTGGGCACCCGGGCCGTTGACCTCGACCTTGCGAAACAGCGGGAAGCTCACGCCAAAATTGCGCTCGCAGAACTGGGCGATTTCCCGCGCATCGCCCGGCTCCTGCTTGCCGAACTGGTTGCAGGGGAAGCCCAGCACCACCAGGCCACGCGCCCGGTAGGCCTGCCACAGTTGCTCCAGGCCTTTGTATTGCGGGGTAAAACCGCACTGGCTGGCGGTATTGACCACCAACAGGGCCTTGCCCGGGAAGTCACCGAGCGTCTTGTGCTCGCCGCCCAGGGTCACGCATTTGATATCCAGCATCGATTCAGCCATGTGGCGGGCTCCGGTCAGTCGCGCGGGCGCAGGTCGATGCACACCGAGTTGATGCAGTAGCGCAGGCCGGTCGGTGGCGGGCCGTCCGGGAACACATGGCCCAGGTGCGCATCGCAGCGGGCGCAGGTGACCTCGGTGCGGATCATGCCGTGGGAGGTGTCGCGAATTTCGATCATCGCGCTGTCCTCGATGGGGGCATAGAAGCTCGGCCAGCCGCAGCCGGAATCGAACTTGGTCTGTGCATCGAACAGTGGCAGGCCGCAGCAGATGCAGTGGTAGATGCCATCACGGCGCTCGCTGTTGTACTTGCCGCTGAATGGCCGCTCGGTGCCTTTGAGGCGGCATACCTGATACTGCTCGGGGTCGAGCATCGAGCGCCATTGTTCCAGGGTTTTCTCGATCTTTTGCATGTAGGGACCTCGGCAGGCTGAATTTCACTGCGCACCGTCTTTTCCGGCACGCAGGTGGCACGTATATTAGTTGGCTTCGTGTGCCAGGCGTTCAGTCTGGCACCCGCTTCCTGCCCTTTCAAACCTTTCGGCGGGGCGTAGCGCGTTTTCTCAATCGGGATCCCATCATGCAGTTCAGCAAATCGAACAAGCTCGCCAATGTCTGCTATGACATTCGCGGCCCAGTGCTCAAGCACGCCAAACGCCTGGAAGAGGAAGGCCACCGCATCCTCAAGCTGAACATCGGCAACCCGGCGCCGTTTGGCTTCGAGGCGCCTGACGAAATCCTTCAGGATGTGATCCGCAACCTGCCTACCGCGCAGGGCTACAGCGATTCCAAGGGCCTGTTCAGTGCGCGCAAGGCCGTGATGCAGTACTGCCAGCAGAAAGGCATAGAAGGCGTCACCATCGAGGACATCTACCTCGGTAACGGGGTGTCCGAGCTGATCGTCATGTCGATGCAGGCATTGCTGAACAACGGCGACGAAGTGCTGATCCCGGCCCCCGACTACCCGCTGTGGACCGCAGCCGTGAGCCTGGCCGGCGGCAAGCCGGTGCACTACCTGTGCGACGAACAGGCTGACTGGTTCCCCGACCTCGACGACATCAAGGCCAAGATCACCCCGAACACCAAGGCGCTGGTGATCATCAACCCGAACAACCCGACTGGCGCGGTGTACTCCCGCGAACTGTTGCTGGGCATGCTCGAGCTGGCCCGCCAGCACAACCTGGTGGTGTTCTCCGACGAGATCTACGACAAGATCCTCTACGACGAAGCCGTGCACATCAGCACCGCCTCGCTGGCCCCCGACCTGCTGTGCCTGACCTTCAATGGCCTGTCCAAGTCGTACCGGGTGGCGGGCTTCCGTTCCGGTTGGCTGATCATCTCGGGGCCCAAGCACCACGCCCAGAGCTATATCGAAGGCATCGACATGCTGGCCAACATGCGCCTGTGTGCCAACGTGCCGGCCCAGCATGCCATCCAGACCGCGCTGGGCGGCTACCAGAGCATCAACGACCTGGTACTGCCACCGGGCCGCCTGCTGGAACAGCGCAACCGCACCTACGAGCTGCTGAACGATATCCCCGGGGTGAGCTGCGTGAAGCCGATGGGCGCGCTGTATGCGTTCCCGAAGATCGACCCGAAGGTGTGCCCGATCCACAACGACGAGAAGTTCGTACTCGACCTGCTGTTGTCGGAAAAGCTGCTGATCGTGCAGGGGACGGCGTTCAACTGGCCATGGCCGGACCACTTCCGCGTGGTGACCTTGCCGCGGGTGGATGACCTGGAAGCGGCGATCGGGCGGATCGGCAATTTCCTGAAGGGGTATTCGCAGTAAGGTTTTACCGGGTGATAGGGGGCGGCGGGATCGCGTGTTGCCCGCGTGCCTAGGCCGTTACGCCATGGTTGGCAGCCTGGGGGCATGGCTTGGGCCTTGCGCTGCCTGGGGGATCGAGCG
>NZ_JABWRZ020000005.1 GCF_014269185.2 Pseudomonas oryzicola | reverse complement strand
GGGGGCCAATCCCGCCCTCGGGGGCGGTGTTCATGCCGGTGCGATCAGAAGTCCTTGCACAGGCGCAAGGCGTCGTAGATCGCCGCATGCACGTTGCGCTGGGCCACGCAGTCGCCGATGCGGTACAGCAGGTAGCCTTCGCCCGGCTGGCTGAGGATCGGCTGTGGCTTGATGGCGAACAGCGCCTCCACGTCGATCTGGCCCTTGTTGCGCGAACCTTCCTTCAGCGCGTAGTACAGCTGCTCGTCAGGACGCACGCCGTTCTCCACCACCACCTGGTCGACCACGCGCTCTTCCCTGGCGCCGGTGTATTCGTTCTCCAGCACCGCCACCAGCTTGTCGCCTTCGCGGTAGACCTTTTCCAGCATCATGTCGCCGGTCATGATCACTTCTTTCGGATACATGCTGCGGTAGTAGGTCGGGAAGGTAGTACCGCCCATGGCCACGCCCGGCTTGATGTCGTCGGTGACGATTTCCACCTGGCTGCCCTTGTCGGCGATGAAGTCGGCCACCGACATACCGGTGAATTCACAGATGGTGTCGTACACCAGCACGTTCTTGCCCGGTGCCACCTTGCCGTCGAGCACGTCCCAGCTGCTGACCACCAACCCTTCGGCGGCGCCCCAGTGCTCGTTCTGCTCAAGGAACGAATGCCCACCCACCGCCAGCACGATGATGTCCGGGCGCAGGTCCTGGATGGTCGCCACGTCGGCAGCGGTGCCCAGGCGCAGGTCGACCTTCAGGCGCGCCAGCTCCAGCTGGTACCAGCGGGTGATACCGGCGATCTGGTCGCGCTGCGGCGCCTTGGCGGCGATGGTGATCTGCCCGCCGATCTGGTCCTTCTTCTCGAACAGGGTCACATCGTGGCCACGTTCGGCAGCCACGCGGGCCGCTTCCATGCCGGCCGGGCCGGCCCCCACTACCACCACCTTGCGTTTGGCGCCGGTGGTCTTCTCGATGATGTGCGGCACGCCCATGTATTCACGGGAGGTCGCGGCGTTCTGGATGCACAGCACGTCCAGGCCCTGATACTGGCGGTCGATGCAGTAGTTGGCACCGACGCACTGCTTGATCTGGTCGATCTGGCCCATCTTGATCTTGGCGATCAGGTGCGGGTCGGCGATGTGGGCACGGGTCATGCCGACCATGTCCACGTAGCCGCCTTCGAGGATACGCGTGGCCTGGTTCGGGTCCTTGATGTTCTGCGCGTGCAGTACCGGGACCTTGACCACTTCCTTGATGCCTGCCGCCAGGTGCAGGAACGGCTCCGGCGGGTAGCTCATGTTGGGGATGACGTTGGCCAGCGTGTTGTGGGTGTCGCAACCCGAGCCGACCACACCGATGAAGTCGATCATGCCAGTGGCGTCGTAGTACGCGGCGATCTGCTTCATGTCCTCATGGCTGAGGCCGTCCGGATGGAATTCGTCACCGCAAATGCGCATGCCCACGCAGAAGTCGTCACCGACCTCGGCGCGCACGGCCTTGAGCACTTCCAGGCCGAACTTCATGCGGCCTTCGAAAGTGCCGCCCCATTCGTCGGTACGCTTGTTGACCCGCGGGCTCCAGAATTGGTCGATCATGTGCTGGTGCACGGCCGACAGTTCCACGCCGTCCAGGCCGCCCTCTTTGGCGCGGCGTGCCGCTTGCGCGTAGTTGCCGATCACGCGCCAGATCTCTTCCACCTCGATGGTCTTGCAGGTGGCGCGGTGCACGGGTTCACGGATACCCGACGGCGACATCAGGGTCGGCCAGTTGAAGCCGTCCCAGCGCGAGCGACGGCCCATGTGGGTAATCTGGATCATGATCTTGGCGCCATGCTTGTGCATGGCGTCAGCCAGGTTCTGGAAGTGCGGAATGATGCGATCGGTCGACAGGTTGACCGACGACCACCATTCCTGCGGGCTGTCGATGGCGACGACAGACGAGCCGCCGCAGATCGCCAGGCCGATACCGCCCTTGGCCTTTTCTTCGTAGTACTTCACATAGCGGTCGGTCGTCATGCCGCCGTCAGTGGCGTAGACCTCGGCGTGTGCGGTGCTGAGCACGCGGTTGCGGATGGTCAGTTTGCCGATCTGGATCGGCTGGAACATTGCTTCGAATGCCATGACGCTATCTCCGGCTTACAACGGCTTGACGACGAACAGGCCATCTTCGTGGCCTTCTTCCGAACCGCCGTAGACCTGTTCGGCCACGGTGCGGATCGAGCTGCCACGGGCAGCGAGAATCTGGTCCATGGCGCCGGCGAACCAGCCGGTGAACATGTAGTCGACCTTGCGGCCGCACTTGCCATAGACGTACACGAACGCCGAGTGCTTGAGCTTGACGCTGCAGGTACCCTTGTCCAGGTCGATGTCCTGGATCTCGAACAGGCCCCAACCGCGCTGGCTCAGGCGCTTCATGTAGTGCTCGAACACCGCCACGCCTTCCAGGCCATGGCACTCGGCTTCTTTCTCACACCAGTGCCAGGCGGACTTGTAGCCGGCCTTGTAGAGAATCTCGGCGTATTTCTCGGCGCCGAGAACTTCTTCGATACCCATGTGGTTGTTGACGAAGAAGTGGCGCGGTACATACAGCATCGGCAAGGCGTCGCTGGTCCAGACACCGGTCTCGCTGTCGACTTCGATTGGCAATTGCGGGGCGATCTTGGCCATGGAAACTCAACTCCATAAAAATTTTGTTTGGGATGCCCCGGCGTTGCTGGCAGGGGCTTACAGGCTTGGAGAGCGGCTTATTCGCCCCACACGTCCTTGAGGACGTTGACCCAGTTCTCGCCCATGATCTTGCGCACCACGCGCTCGGAGTGGCCGCGCTTGAGCAGGGTTTCGGTGAGGTTGGGGAATTCGCCCACGGTACGGATACCCAGCGGGTTGATGATCTTGCCGAAGTTGGTCAGGCGGCGGGCGTAACCCTTGTCGTGGGTCAGGTACTCGAAGAAGTCCTGGCCGTGGCCCTGGGTGAAGTCGGTACCGATACCGATGGCGTCTTCACCGACGATGTTCATGGTGTACTCGATGGCTTCGGCGTAGTCGTCGATGGTCGAGTCGATGCCCTTGGCCAGGAACGGCGCGAACATGGTCACACCAACGAAACCACCGTGGTCGGCGATGAACTTCAGCTCTTCGTCCGACTTGTTGCGCGGGTGTTCTTTCAGGCCCGACGGCAGGCAGTGCGAATAGCACACCGGCTTTTTCGATTCGAGGATGACTTCTTCGGAAGTCTTGGAGCCGACGTGGGACAGGTCGCACATGATACCGACGCGGTTCATTTCAGCGACGATCTCGCGACCGAAGCCCGACAGGCCGCCGTCACGCTCGTAGCAACCGGTGCCCACCAGGTTCTGGGTGTTGTAGCACATCTGCACGATACCCACGCCCAGCTGCTTGAACACGTCGACGTAGGCGATCTGGTCTTCGAACGCGTGGGCGTTCTGGAAGCCGAAGAGGATGCCGGTCTTGCCCAGCTCCTTGGCCTTGCGGATGTCGGCGGTGGTGCGCACCGGCATGACCAGGTCGCTGTTGTCGCGGATCAGCTTCTGGCTGGCGGCGATGTTGTCGACGGTTGCCTTGAAGCCTTCCCAGACCGAAACCGTGCAGTTGGCCGCAGTCAGCCCGCCTTTGCGCATGTCTTCGAACAGCTCGCGGTTCCATTTGGCAATGATCAGGCCGTCGATGACGATGCTGTCGGCGTGAAGTTCGGCTGGGCTCATCAGGCTGTCCCCTTTTATTGAATAGGTTGGCGCCAAACCTTGTGCCGGCGCTTTGGGGCCAGCATATGCCTGTGCCTGACGGCGCCCCGATGCAAAAACGACAGGGGGTTTGCCGAAAGCGTCAATGCGCGACAACACGCTCGTTCCAGCGCCTTGACTACGCCGTTTGGGGATGAGAGACAGTCTCGATAACGACGTTTTCGAGCGTTTCATGAACATTTGTTCAGGCAGCTACCGCGGCGCCGCCGTCTGAGCGAGAATCCCAGCGATTCGTCAGCCTTGTTGAGGAGAATACGGATGAAATCAATGGCATGGCTGGTACTGCTGGCTGTCGTGTCGGGCGCCCAGGCCGGCGAGGAAGAAAGTACCCCCTGCGACAACGTCGAGAGCGACCAGCAGACCTACGCCTGCGCTGCATTCAACAAGCAGACTGCCGAACGCGAACTGAAAGCGGCGTATGACGACCTGATCCAGCGCATCCATGACCAATATGCCGACGAAGGCGACCAGGCCAACGCCCTGGTCGCGCGCATGGACGCTGCCGAAAAGCTGTGGACGCAGCTGCGTGACGCCGACTGCAAGGTTGAAACCTTTGCCGAGAAGCCCGGTAGCAAGGCATTCCAGGCGGCCTGGGATACCTGCGTGGCGCAGCGCAGCGATGACCGCTCGGAGTATTTGCAGTCCATCGGCCAGCAGTAGTATTTGCGGACCAGGCAGATATTGTTGGGGCCGCTTTGCGGCCCTTTCGCGACACAAGACCGCTACAACGGATGGCGCTTGGCTTTGAACGCTCAAACCACCCGGGCCAGACGATCCTCCCGCGGGCAGCGCTGATAGCGCGCCCGATAGCAGCGGGTAAAGTACGACGCCGATTCGAAGCCACACGCCACCGCTACCTCCAGCACGCTCATGTCGGTCTGGCGCAACAGCTGCCGGGCCTTGTCCAGCCGCAGTCGCAAATAGAACCCACTGGGCGTGTCGTCCAGGTGCAGGCGAAACAGCCGCTCCAGCTGCCGCCGGGTCACCTGCACCACTTCGGCCAGCACCTGGGTGTTGAGCGGCTGTTCGGTGTTGCGCTCCATTTCGCCAATCACCTTCACCAGCTTCTTGTTGCTGATGCCGTAGCGGCTGGCGATCTGCATGCGCTGGTGGTCCTGGCGCTGGCGGATACGCCCCAGCACGAACTGCTCCGACACCTGCACTGCCAGTTCGCTACCGTGGGCTTGCGCAATCAGGTCGAGCATCAGGTCGATCGAGGCGGTACCACCAGCGCAGGTGATCCGCCGCCGGTCGATCTCGAAAAGCTCCTGGGTCGCCTGCAGGTTCGGGTAGTTTTCCTTGAACGCTTCGAGCGCTTCCCAATGCACGGTGGCGCGGTGGCCATCCAGCAGGCCGGCCTCGGCCAGCACCACCGCACCGGTGTCGATGCCGCCCAGTATCACCCCGTCGCGGTCGAGGCGGCGCAGCGCGTGTTGCAGGGCCGGCCCATAGCAGGCCAGGGGGTCGAAACCGGCCACGATCAACAGGACGCCGCCAGGCCCGGCCGCCGTCAGCGCCGCATCGGCGTTTACCGACATGCCATTGCTGGCCTGCACCGCGCCGCCATCCAGGCTCAGCACCTGCCAGCTATACGACGGGCCTTGGAAACGGTTCGCCACCCGCAGTGGCTCCAGGGCGCTGATGAAGCCAATCGCCGAGAAACCGGGCAACAACAGGAAATGGATGATTTGCGGCATTGCATGCTCCACGGCAAAGGTGGTCGCCTCCGTGCAATTGTTGGTCGCCAGGGTGCGATTTTCCACCCTGGCAGCAGCGTAGCGTGTTCACACGGCCCAGAGAGGCCGGCCCTTATAAAAAACGCCCTGCCGATGGAGAGCCACCATGCAACGCTTGATCCGCCGCAGCCTGTTGTCCGTAGCCCTGAGCACTATCGTCGCTTCCCCGCTTTACGCCGCTGAGCCCGCGGCCTGCAAGAACGTCCGCCTGGGCGTGGTCAACTGGACCGACGTCATCGCCACCAGCGCCATGGCCCAGGTGCTGCTCGACGGCCTGGGCTACCAGACCAAGCAGACCAGCGCGTCGCAGCAGATCATCTTCGCCGGCATCCGCGACAAACGCCTGGACATGTTCCTCGGGTACTGGAACCCGATCATGACCCAGACCATCACCCCGTTCGTCGACGCCAAACAGGTCAAGGTGCTCGACAAGCCCAGCCTGGAAGATGCCCGCGCTACCCTGGCGGTGCCCAAGTACCTGGCCGACAAGGGCCTGAAGACTTTCGCCGATATCCACAAGTTCGAAAAGGAGCTGGGCGGGAAAATCTACGGCATCGAGCCAGGCTCCGGCGCCAACACCCAGATCAAGGCGATGATCGCCAAGAACCAGTTCGGCCTGGGCAAGTTCCAGCTGGTCGAGTCCAGCGAGGCCGGCATGCTCGCCGCCGTCGACCGCGCGGTACGGCGCAAGGAGGCCGTGGTGTTCTTCGGTTGGGCGCCGCACCCGATGAACGTGAATATCGACATGGTCTACCTGGGCGACAGCCAGGACGCCCTGGGCCCTGACGAAGGCCGCGCGACGGTCTGGACCGTGACCGCGCCGGACTACGCCGAACGCTGCCCCAACGCCCACCGCCTGCTGGCCAACCTGAACTTCAGCGCCGAAGACGAGAGCCGCATGATGCAGCCGCTGCTCGACCACAAGGACCCGTTGGAATCGGCTCGCCAATGGCTCAAGGATCACCCACAGGACAAGGCCCGCTGGCTTGAGGGGGTGACCACCTTCGACGGCCAGCCGGCGGCGGACAACCTCAAGCTCACCGCCAACTGATCCGGCCCCTTCGCGGGCATGCCCGCTCCCACAGGTACAGCGACACACTCAGGGTCACGTAGATCCTGTGGGAGCGGGCGCGCCCGCGAAAAGCCCAACACAGCTATCACAAGGAACCCACCATGAACCACGACGTCATCATCACCTGCGCCCTCACCGGCGCTGGCGACACTGCCTCGAAAAGCCACCTGGTCCCGGTCACCCCCAAACAGATCGCCGAAGCTGCCGTAGAAGCCGCCAAAGCTGGTGCCACCGTGGTCCACTGCCACGTCCGCGACCCACAGACCGGCCGCTTCAGCCGCGACGTGGCGCTGTACCGCGAAGTCATGGAGCGCATCCGCGAAGCCGACGTGGACATCATCGTCAACCTCACCGCCGGCATGGGCGGCGACCTGGAAATCGGCCCGGGTGAAACGCCGCTGGAGTTCGGCCCGGGCACCGACCTGATCGGCCCGCTGGAACGCCTGGCGCATGTCGAAGCGCTGCTGCCGGAAATCTGCACCCTCGACTGCGGCACCCTCAACTTTGGCGACGGCAATTCGATCTACGTTTCCACCCCGGCGCAACTGCGTGCCGGCGCCCGGCGCATCACCGAACTGGGGGTCAAGGCCGAGCTGGAAATCTTCGACACCGGCCACCTGTGGTTCGCCAAGAAGATGATCAAGGAAGGCCTGCTCGACGACCCGCTGTTCCAGCTGTGCCTGGGCATTCCGTGGGGCGCCCCGGCCGATACCACCACCATGAAGGCGATGGTCGACAACCTGCCGGCCAATGTCACCTGGGCCGGCTTCGGTATCGGCCGCATGCAGATGCCGATGGCCGCCCAGGCGGTGCTGCTGGGTGGCAACGTGCGCGTAGGCCTGGAGGACAACCTGTACCTGGACCGTGGCGTGCTGGCCAGCAACGGCCAGCTGGTCGAGCGCGCGGTAGAAATCATTTCGCGCCTTGGCGCCCGTGTACTTACCCCGGCCGAAGGCCGGGAAAAGATGAACCTCAAACGCCGCTGATCCATTCAGGAGAACAACATGACCTTCATCACCCAGATCAACACCTTCGCTGCCCTGGGTAGCGGCGTGATCGGCAGCGGCTGGGTCGCCCGTGCCCTGGCCCACGGCCTGGACGTAGTCGCCTGGGACCCGGCGCCTGGCGCCGAGCAGGCGCTGCGCAAGCGCATTGCCAACGCCTGGCCGGCCTTGCAGAAGCAAGGCCTGGCGCCGGGTGCTTCCCCGGACCGGCTGAAGTTCGTCGCCACCATCGAGGAATGCGTGCGTGATGCCGACTTCATCCAGGAAAGCGCGCCGGAGCGGCTGGACCTGAAGCTCGACCTGCACGCGAAAATCAGCGCCGCGGCCAAACCCGACGCCATTATCGGCAGCAGCACCTCGGGCCTGTTGCCCAGCGAGTTCTACGAATCGGCCACCCACCCCGAGCGCTGCGTGGTCGGCCACCCGTTCAACCCGGTATATCTGTTGCCGCTGGTAGAGATCGTCGGTGGCAAACGCACCGCCCCCGAGGCCATCGAAGCGGCCAAGGCGATCTACACCGCGCTGGGCATGCGCCCGCTGCATGTGCGCAAGGAAGTACCCGGTTTCATCGCCGACCGCCTGCTTGAGGCGCTGTGGCGCGAAGCCCTGCACCTGGTCAACGACGGCGTGGCCAGCACCGGCGAAATCGACGATGCGATCCGCTTCGGCGCCGGGCTGCGCTGGTCGTTCATGGGCACGTTCCTGACCTACACCCTGGCCGGAGGCGACGCTGGCATGCGTCACTTCATGGCCCAGTTCGGCCCGGCGCTGAAGCTGCCCTGGACCTACCTGCCAGCACCGGAGCTGACCGACAAACTGATCGACGACGTGGTCGAAGGCACCTCGGAACAGCTGGGCGAACGTAGCATCGCCGCGCTGGAGCGCTATCGTGATGACACCCTGCTGGCCGTGCTGGACGCGGTGAAAACCAGCAAGGCCAACCACGGCATGGCCTTCGGCGATTGAGGACCCTGTAATGCCCGCACTGATCACCTACCGCACCCCGGTCCAGGAGGACTGGGTCGACTACAACGGGCATCTGCGCGATGCCTTCTACCTGCTGATCTTCAGCTATGCCACCGATGCGCTGATGGAGCGCATCGGCCTGGATGCCGACAGCCGGGGGCAAAGCGGCAATTCGCTGTTCACCCTGGAAGCGCACATAAACTACCTGCACGAAGTGAAGCTGGGCAGCGAGGTGTGGGTGCAGACCCAGATCATCGGCTTCGATCGCAAGCGCTTGCACCTCTACCACAGCCTGCACCGGGCGGGCTTCGACAAGGCGCTTGCGGCCAGCGAGCAGATGCTGCTGCATGTGGACCTGGCCGGGCCGAAGTCGGCGCCGTTCAGTGAGCGCAGTGTGGGGTTGCTGCAGGGGTTGGTGGATGGGCAGCAGAATGTGCCCCCGGCTGAGTTCCTCGGCCGGGTGATAGCCCTGCCTACGCCAAACTGAGCAGCAACATATGGCCCGCTCCCACAGGTCATGCATTCAGGCAAAAAAATAGCCCCGGGAAGCCGTGAGCAACCGGGGCCAAGAGCGAGCAGCATCCACGTTGCACGAACGAGGGTGACCAAACCCTCCGTTGCGGTAGATGGCTTGAGTTTGCGCAGTTCCCGGCAGTTCGATTTAGCCGGAAACGACCTGTTCTTAGCCAAAGCAGCCATGGCGCCATTCTGTGGTTGCGGGTATGTCGCCAGCGTCACAGAATCGGTCGTAAATCACAGCAGCACTCTCTTAGCGATAAAAGGGACAACAGCCATGATGCATGCGGATTTGATTGACCAGGACGACCTGGCAGGCCACCTGCGCGCGCGCGGGTTCGATATTCCGGCCGGTGCCAGCGCCGAGCAGGCCTGCGAGGCAGTGGTGCGCGGGCTGACCGAGCCCAATGCCCGGGCGCTGAAGGGCATGGTGGAGCAGATGTATACCGGTAGCGCGACGATTCTGCCGGCGGTACGCCAGGCCATCGACAAACAGCTGTTGCCAGCATTGGCGCAGTTCAACCAGCGCGCCTGACCGAACCTTCCTGCACTGGCCTCTTCGCGGATAAATCCGCTCCCACAGGTACTGCACTGAACTTGAAAGCAGTGCAGTACCTGTGGGAGCGGATTTATCCGCGAAGGGGCCAGTGCCGTTTCAGAGCCTTACACTGGCAAAGGTCGACTCGTTGCGCGCCTGGCTCAGGGCAGCCATCGGCCCGCTGTGCGGCGACAAGGTCATGGCCTGCGGGATCGGCATCATGGCCACCTGCTGCGCGGTGTTGGAGCCCACACGCTCGTCACGCGGCGGAATGCCGAAATACTCGCGGTAGCACTTGGAGAAGTGCGGGGTAGACACGAAGCCGCACACCGACGCCACTTCGATGATCGACATCGGCGTCTGCTTCAGCAGCTGCCGGGCGCGGATCAGGCGCAGCTTCAGGTAGTAGCGCGACGGCGAACAGTGCAGGTACTTCTGGAACAGGCGCTCGAGCTGCCGGCGCGATACCGATACGTACACCGCCAGTTCGTCCAGGTCGATCGGCTCTTCGAGGTTGGCCTCCATCAACGCGACGATTTCCTGCAGCTTCGGCTGGTTGGTGCCGAGCATGTGCTTGAGCGGCACGCGCTGGTGGTCCTGTTCGTTGCGAATACGCTCGTAGACGAACATCTCCGAGATCGCCGCCGACAGCTCGCGCCCATGGTCGCGACTGATCAGGTGCAGCATCATGTCCAACGGCGCAGTGCCGCCAGAGCTGGTGAAGCGGTTACGGTCCAGGGTGAACAGGCGAGTGCTCATGTTCACCCGCGGGTAGGCTTCCTGCATGGCCGCCAGGCATTCCCAATGCACGCTGCAATCGAAGCCGTCGAGCAGGCCGGCGCAGGCCAGTGCCCAGCTGCCGGTGCACACCGCACCCAGGCGGCGCGACTGGCGGGCCTGGGCCTGCAGCCAGGTGACGTGCTCACGGGTAACGGTGCGCTGGATGCCCACGCCACCGCAGACGATGACGGTGTCCATCGGTGGGGCGCTGTGCATGGCCGCGTCCGGGGTGATCTGCAGGCCGTCGCTGGCCCACACCTGGCCGCCGTCGACGGTCAGGGTGTGCCAGCGGTACAGCTCGCGACCGGACAACTGGTTGGCCATGCGCAACGGCTCGACCGCCGAGGCCAGCGAAATCAGGGTGAAGTTGTCCAATAGAAGAAACCCGATGGACTGGGGTGCTGTGCGGTTCTGGGTTGGATTCCCGGAGGTGTAGGACGTCATCGCGATTTCTCCTCACACAAATGCAGGGTATGCCTCAGGCGGGCATTCATTTCTTGTTATTACCCCCGCCTCAGGTGCAAGGGGCTTGTTTCAATCTCAACGCAAAGGCCGTGCCGGAAATTGAACGGCCATCCAAAAAAACCTGAAAACGACGCCTTTATTCGGCAAATCAGGTGCTTCGATCGAGTGGGCAAGTATTTGCAAACCGCCGTGCTAGCGCCTTGCGGGTAACGACTGAGCAATTTGGTGACACGCGCAGCGTTGGTTGCCCAGAAACGACACTATTGAGTGTCACCGACAATGCTCGTACTGATAGCGACACCCGACGATCGGACAGCTTAGACCACGCACTGAAACAGGGCGCGGCGCACTTGAAACGTTCAAGGGCCCCATCGCGGATGAATCCGCTCCTACAAGGAATGCATGACCCTGCAGGAGCGGATTCATCCGCGATGAGGCCCTTGAGGGAGCTCAAAGACTCAGCATTCAATGGCGCTGACCGCCAGGCCACCGCGCGAGGTCTCTTTATATTTGTCGTGCATGTCGGCCCCGGTGTCCCGCATGGTGCGGATCACCTGGTCGAGGGAAATGAAGTGCTCGCCGTCACCACGCAAGGCCATCTGCACCGCGTTGATGGCTTTTACCGCAGCAATTGCGTTGCGCTCGATGCACGGCACCTGGACCAGACCGCCAACTGGGTCGCAGGTCAGGCCGAGGTTGTGTTCCAAGGCGATTTCAGCGGCGTTCTCCACCTGCGGCGGCGTAGCACCCAGCACTTCGGCCAACCCGGCAGCGGCCATGGCACAGGCCGAACCGACTTCACCCTGGCAGCCAACCTCGGCACCGGAAATCGACGCGTTCTTCTTGCACAGGATGCCCACCGCCGCAGCGGCGAGGAAGAAGTCGACCACACTGGACTCGTTCACCGCATCGCTGAAGCGCATGTAGTAATGCAGCACCGCAGGAATGATGCCGGCGGCACCGTTGGTCGGTGCAGTGACCATGCGCCCGCCAGCGGCGTTCTCTTCGTTGACCGCCAGGGCGAACAGGTTGACCCATTCCATGGCGCTCATGGTCGAGCCGATCACATTGGGCTTGCCGATCTCCTGCAGATTGCGGTGCAGCTTGGCAGCGCGGCGGCGCACATTAAGGCCGCCAGGCAACGTGCCTTCGTATTTCAAGCCGTTGTTTACACATTCCTGCATGGCCTCCCAGAGCTTGTGCAGGCCAGCGCGAATCTCTTCCTCGCTACGCCAGACCTTCTCGTTGGCCATCATCAATTGCGACACGCTGAGGTCGTTTTGCTTGCACAGACGCAGCAGTTCGGCAGCGCTGTTGAAGTCGTATGGCAGCTCCGTCTGGTCGGCGTCCAGCACGCCGCTGGCGGCCTGGGCGGCATCGACCACGAAGCCGCCACCCACCGAGTAGTAGGTGTCGCGGTGCAGCTCGCCCTGCTCGCCTTCGGCAATCAGGGTCATGGCATTGGGGTGGTACGGAAGGTTCTCGTCCAGCAGCAGCATGTCGCGGGCCCAGACGAACTCGATGGGCAGGCGGTTGTCCAGCAGTAGCGTGCGGGTTTCCCGCAGGTCGGCGATACGCGGCGCGATCTGGGTCGGATCAATGGCGTCAGGCCATTCGCCCATCAGGCCCATGATGGTGGCGTTGTCGGTGCCGTGGCCGACCCCGGTGGCCGACAGCGAGCCATACAGGCGCACCTCGATCCGCTTCACACGCTCCAGCTCGCCGCGTTCGCGCAGGCCCTGGACGAACAGGGCGCCAGCACGCATGGGGCCGACGGTGTGGGAGCTGGAAGGCCCGACACCGATCTTGAACAGGTCGAACACGCTGATGGCCATTGTCGAATCACCTCTTGATGGGCTTGTCTCTGCGCGCCATGCGCAGGGTGCAGCAGCTGCTAGGCTGAAGCAGCGAGCCGCCTTGAATGCAGGCATCATCGGGCTTTTGCCGTGCCCCTCGCCGTCTGCAACCGACGTACTTTTGTCCAGCAGCGCCGCGCTGTTTTTGCATGGGGAGCCAACCTTGCCACGCCGTTTTAGGGCGCCGTGGTGACGCAAAAATGCGCCCAGGGGGATGGAAAAATCCATAAGCGACATCGCCTGTACTGGATACGACCCGTTCCGTACTGGTTACGACCCTACCAGTAGGCGATTGCCCGGCGCTGGAGGATTATCGAAAGCGACTCGTAAAGCACGGCCACGCATCCTGCCCTCTGCAGGCCTGGTCGACCGGACCCTGAGAAAGCCCGGCGACCCACGCGAACCCGAAGACAAATCCACAGGAGTCCATCCATGAAAGGTTCACCATCGCTGTTGCTGGCTGCGTTGCTGTCCGCACCCTTGCTGGCCCAGGCCGCCGAGCCCGAGCAGTGTCAGACAGTACGCTTCTCGGACGTCGGCTGGACCGATATCACGGTCACCACCGCGACCACCAGCGTTGTGCTCGAGGCCTTGGGCTACAAGGCTCACACCACCATGATCTCGGTACCGGTGACCTACAAGTCGCTGGCCACCGGCAAGGACCTGGATGTGTTTCTCGGCAACTGGATGCCGACCATGGAGAACGACATCAAGCAATATCGCGACGCCGGCACTGTAGAAACCGTGCGCGCCAACCTGGAGAACGCCAAGTACACCCTGGCCGTGCCCCAGGCGCTGTATGACAAGGGGCTGAAGGATTTCAGCGACATTCCCAAGTTCAAGAAGGAACTGGACAGCAAGATCTACGGCATCGAGCCCGGCAACGATGGCAACCGCACCATCCAGAGCATGATCGACAAGAACGCCTTCGGCCTGAAGGACGCCGGCTTCAAGATCGTGCAGTCCAGCGAGGCCGGCATGCTGTCGCAGGTCGACCGTGCGCAGAAGCGCGGCGAGGCCATCGTATTCCTCGGTTGGGAACCGCACCCGATGAACACGCGCTTCAAGATGCAGTACCTGACCGGCGGGGACGAGTTCTTCGGCCCCGACTTTGGCAAGGCGACCGTGTTGACCAACACCCGCAAGGGCTATGTGCAGGAATGCAGCAACGTTGGCCAGCTGTTGAAGAACCTGTCGTTCGAGCTCAAGGATGAAAGCACCATGATGGGCTATGTCCTGGACGACAAGATGAAACCCGAGGCGGCCGCCAGGAAGTGGCTCAAGGAGAACCCTGGCAAGCTGGAAGCCTGGCTGGCCGGCGTGACTACCGTGGACGGCAAGCCAGGCCTCGAGGCGGCCAAGGCCAAGCTGACGCAATAACGAAATATGCAATAGCGCTACCCCGGGGCAGGATCGTGTCTGCCCTGGGTTGAGTTCAATCTATGCAGGTGGAAGCTCGCTATCATGCTTATCGATCAGAAAATACCCCTGGGGCAGTACATCGCGTCGTTCGTCGAATGGCTGACCCAGAACGGCGCGAGTTACTTCGACGCCATCGCGCAAGGCCTGGAATTCATGATCCATGGCGTCACCAGTGCCCTGACCTGGTTCAACCCGTTCGTTCTAATCGCCCTGTTCGCCGCCCTGGCGCACCTGATCCAGCGCAAATGGGCGCTGACCGCATTCGTTGCCCTGTCGTTCCTGCTGATCCTCAACCTGGGCTACTGGCAGGAAACCATGGAAACCCTGGCGCAGGTCACCTTCGCCACAGTGGTGTGCGTGGCCATCGGCGTGCCGCTGGGCATCGTCGCCGCGCACAAGCCGATGTTCTACACCGCCATGCGTCCGGTACTCGACCTGATGCAGACGGTACCCACCTTCGTCTACCTGATACCCACCCTGACCCTGTTCGGCCTGGGCGTGGTGCCGGGG
The DNA here is from genome assembly GCF_014269185.2 of Pseudomonas oryzicola. Classification (NCBI taxonomy): domain Bacteria; kingdom Pseudomonadati; phylum Pseudomonadota; class Gammaproteobacteria; order Pseudomonadales; family Pseudomonadaceae; genus Pseudomonas; species Pseudomonas oryzicola. The sequence continues at coordinate 123,996 of NZ_JABWRZ020000005.1, read as the reverse complement.
CTGATCTCGACCGTGGTGTTCGCCATCGCCGCACCGATCCGCCTCACCTACCTGGGCATCTGCGACGTGCCGCAGGAGCTGATGGACGCCGGCAAGGCGTTTGGCTGCTCGCGCCGCCAGCTGCTCACCCGTATCGAACTGCCGCACGCGATGCCGAGCATCGCCGCCGGCGTAACCCAGTGCATCATGCTGTCGCTGTCGATGGTGGTGATTGCCGCCCTGGTCGGCGCCGACGGCCTGGGCAAACCTGTGGTCAACGCACTGAACACCGCTGATATCTCCCTGGGCTTCGAAGCGGGCCTGGCGATCGTGCTGCTGGCGATCATGCTCGACCGTATCTGCAAGCAACCGGACCTGCCGGTAAGGGGTGAAGCATGAGCATCATTCGATTCGAAGACGTCGACGTCATCTTCTCCAGCAAGCCGCGCGAGGCGCTGGCGCTGCTCGACCAAGGCAAGACCCGCGAGCAGATCCTCAAGGAAACCGGCCTGGTGGTGGGTGTCGAGAAGGCCAACCTGGACATCCAGAAGGGCGAGATCTGCGTACTGATGGGCTTGTCCGGCTCCGGCAAGTCGAGCCTGCTGCGCTGCATCAACGGCCTCAACACCGTCAGCCGCGGCAAGCTGTTCGTCGAGCACGAAGGCAAACACATCGACATTGCCCACTGCACCCCGGCCGAGCTGAAGATGATGCGCACCAAGCGCATTGCCATGGTGTTCCAGAAGTTCGCCCTGATGCCCTGGCTGACAGTGCGCGAGAACATCAGCTTTGGCCTGGAAATGCAGGGCCGCCCTGAAAAGGAACGGCGCAAGCTGGTTGACGAGAAACTCGAACTGGTGGGCCTGACCCAGTGGCGCAACAAGAAACCGGACGAACTGTCTGGCGGCATGCAGCAGCGCGTGGGCCTGGCCCGGGCGTTGGCGATGGATGCCGACATCCTGCTGATGGACGAACCGTTCTCGGCACTCGACCCGCTGATTCGCCAAGGCCTGCAAGATGAGTTGCTGGGCCTGCAGGCGAAGCTGAGCAAGACCATCGTGTTCGTCAGCCACGACCTGGACGAGGCGTTGAAGCTGGGTAGCCGCATCGCGATCATGAAGGACGGGCGAATCATCCAGTACAGCAAGCCGGAAGAAATCGTGCTGAACCCGGCCGATGAATATGTGCGGACCTTCGTCGCCCATACCAACCCGCTAAACGTGTTGTGCGGCCGCAGCCTGATGCGCAGCCTGGACAAGTGCAAGCGGGTCAACGGCTCGGTGTGCATCGATCCTGGCATCGACTCGTGGCTGGACCTTGGCGAAGGTGGCTCGATCAAGCGTGCACGCCAAGGGCAGAACGGGCTTGACCTGCAGAACTGGGCACCCGGGCAGGATGTGGAGCTGCTGGGCCGCCGCCCAACATTGGTCAATGCCGATATCGGAATGCGCGAGGCGCTACAGATTCGTTATCAGACCGGCAACAAGCTGGTGTTGCAGGACAACGACAAGGTGGTTGGGATTCTTGGGGATACCGAGCTTTACCATGCCTTGCTCGGCAAGAACCACGGGTGATGCAATTGGGGCCGCCTTGCGGCCCATCGCGGCTGAAGCCGCTCCTACAGGGACCGCGCAAGCCTGGAAATTTGCACGATCCCTGTAGGAGCGGCTTCAGCCGCGATGGGCTGCAAAGCAGCCCCAATGACTATTTCAGCGAACGACGATGCCGCGCGAAGCCATATAGGCCTTGGCTTCCGGCACTGTGTACTCACCGAAGTGGAAGATGCTGGCCGCCAGCACCGCACTGGCATGCCCTTCCAGAATGCCGTCAGCCAGGTGCTGCAGGTTACCCACCCCCCCCGACGCAATCACCGGAATACCCAGCGCATCGCTGATCGCGCGGGTAACGCCCAGGTCGAAGCCGCTCTTCATGCCGTCCTGGTCCATGCTGGTCAGCAGGATCTCGCCAGCCCCCAGGCCTTCCATCTTCTTCGCCCACTCCACCGCGTCCAGCCCGGTCGGCTTGCGCCCGCCATGGGTGAAGATTTCCCAGCGCGGTGCTTCACCCGGCCCGGACACTTTCTTGGCATCGATGGCGACGACGATGCACTGCGAACCGAAACGGTCCGCCGCCTCGCCGACGAACTCCGGGTTGAACACCGCGGCCGTGTTGATCGAGACCTTGTCGGCACCGGCATTGAGCAGGTTGCGGATGTCCTGCACGGTGCGCACGCCACCGCCCACGGTCAGCGGGATGAATACCTGGCTGGCCATGCGTTCGACGGTATGCAGGGTGGTGTCGCGGCCATCGACGCTGGCGGTGATGTCGAGGAAGGTGATTTCATCGGCACCTTGCTCGTCGTAGCGCCGGGCGATTTCCACCGGGTCGCCGGCATCACGGATGTTCTCGAACTTGACGCCCTTGACCACCCGGCCGTTGTCCACGTCCAGGCAAGGGATGATGCGCTTGGCCAGTGCCATGGTTCAGTCCTCAGCCTTGGTAGTTGTCGCAGAAGGCCTGGGCCTCGGCAACATCGAGGGTGCCTTCGTAGATGGCACGGCCGGTGATGGCGCCGATGATGCCCGGGGCCTTGGCGTCCAGCAGGGCCTTGATGTCGCCCAGGTTGTGGATGCCGCCCGAGGCGATCACCGGGATCGCGGTGGCTTCTGCCAGTGCCTTGGTGAAGGGCACGTTGCAGCCCTGCATCATGCCGTCCTTGGCGATGTCGGTGTAGACGATCGCCGAGACGCCATCGGCCTCGAAACGCTTGGCCAGGTCGATGACCTGCACCGAGCTGACTTCGGCCCAGCCGTCGGTGGCGACGAAGCCGTCCTTGGCGTCCAGGCCAACGATGACCTTGCCCGGGAAGGCCTTGCACGCTTCGGCAACGAACTCAGGCTGCTTGACCGCCTTGGTGCCGATGATCACGTAGCTGACGCCGGCCTTGACGTAGTGCTCGATGGTTTCCAGCGAGCGGATGCCACCACCGATCTGGATCGGCAGGGTCGGGTAGCGCTTGGCAATGGCGGTAACCACTTCACCGTTGACCGGCTGGCCTTCGAAGGCGCCGTTGAGGTCAACCAGGTGCAGGCGGCGGCAGCCACCCTCGACCCACTTGGCGGCCATGCTCACCGGGTCGTCGGAAAATACCGTGGAGTCTTCCATGCGGCCCTGGCGCAGGCGCACGCAGGCGCCGTCCTTCAGATCGATAGCGGGGATAATCAGCATCTTGGGAACCTGTCTGTTCTTGGGGTTTCAGGGCTTCTCGAGCGCCCACAGATCGCTTTCGATGCTGTCGAACCGCTCCTTGAGGTGCAGCTGAACATCGGCAATCGCCCTGTTGTAGTAATGGGGTGCAATTTCCTTGCTGAACACATCGAGGACCTCGGCCACCTCGAACGAGCCCAACGTCAACTCGAAGCGGTCTTCGAGGAAGCGCTTGAGCGTGTCGAGCGCGGCGCGCTCCTGCTCGGGGGCCAGGGTGATGACTGGGGCCTTGGTCTTCGATCTGCTCATTTACCAGCGCCCGTCCCAGGCGACGAAGTTTTGCAGCAGCTGCAGGCCATGGGTATGGCTCTTCTCCGGGTGGAACTGCACGGCAAAGCGCGAGCCATCGGCCAGCGCCGCGGCGAAGTCGACGCCGTAATGGCCGCGACCGACCACCTGGGCCGGCTTGCCGGCATCGATGTAGTAGCTGTGCACGAAATAGAAGCGCGCACGGTCGGGGATGTCATGCCACAGCGGGTGGTGGTTGGTCTGGCCGACCTCGTTCCAGCCCATGTGTGGCACCTTCAGGTGCTCGCCGTCTTCCTTGAGGTCCTTGCCGAAGAAGCGCACCTGGCCAGGGAACAGGCCGATGCAGTCGACACCGTCGTTTTCTTCGCTGTGCTCCAGCAGGGCCTGCATACCTACGCAGATACCCAGGAACGGGCGGTCCTGGCTGACTTCGCGTACCAGGCTGTCGAAGCCCAGGCGACGGATTTCAGCCATGCAGTCGCGAATCGCACCCACACCCGGGAACACCACGCGGTCGGCCTCGCGGATGACCGCAGCGTCGCTGGTGACCAGTACCTTGCCGGCACCTACATGCTCGAGCGCCTTGGCCACCGAGTGCAGGTTGCCCATGCCATAGTCGATTACGGCTACCGTCTGCATTTACAGGCACCCTTTGGTGGAAGGCATCTGCCCGGCCATGCGCTCGTCGAGGGTGATGGCCATGCGCAGGGCGCGGCCAAATGCCTTGAACACGGTTTCGATCTGGTGATGGGTGTTGTGGCCACGCAGGTTGTCGATGTGCAGGGTCACCAGAGCGTGGTTGACGAAGCCCTGGAAGAACTCCTGGAACAGGTCGACATCGAAGCCACCGACCGTGGCGCGGGTGTAAGGCACATGCATCTGCAGGCCCGGGCGACCGGAAAAGTCGATGACCACGCGCGACAGCGCTTCGTCCAGCGGCACGTAGGCGTGGCCGTAGCGGAAGATACCCTTCTTGTCACCGATGGCCTGGGCGAATGCCATGCCCAGGGTGATACCGACGTCTTCGACGGTATGGTGATCGTCGATATGCGTGTCACCCTTGCACTCGATATCCAGATCGATCAGCCCATGGCGGGCGATCTGGTCCAGCATGTGTTCAAGGAAAGGCACACCGATATCGAATCGGGCCTTGCCGCTGCCATCGAGGTTGATCGAGCACTTGACCTGGGTTTCCAGGGTGTTGCGCTCGACGGACGCCTTACGTTCAACCATCACCAGCTCCGCAAAATCATTGGGCGAAAAGGGCTTCATTATAGGCCCAGAACGCGCCCGCTTGAAACGCGGATGACATATGGCATGGCGAGCAATTGCGGGGCCTGATTACTGCTACAGGTCTATACAACCGAATGATCTGGGGCGGCCTTGCAGCCCATCCCCGGCAGGCCAGCTCCCACAGCGACTGCACATGGCTCGAAGCCGATGCGCTCGAAGCGGGAGCAGGCTTGCCGGCGATAGGGCCGGTACAGCCAGCAAATCAGCCGGCCGCACAACTCATCAATGGAACAGCACCGCCGTCTTCTGCAGGGTAATCCACACGCCCCAGGCCAGCGGTACAACCACCACAGCCCAGGCCAGCAGCACCAGCGGCAGGCTGCCCGGCGCTGCCTTCCACTCCAGCGACTGCATGCCATCGGCACCCTTGTCGTGGCTCAGCGCTCGCTCGGCGGCCAGTTCGGCATCGCTCATGAAGTACTTGTCGGCTACCGGGCGCACCAGCATGTTGCAGACAAAGCCCAGCACCAGCAGGCCGGCAAGGATGTAAAGTGTCATGTCATAAGCCGCGGCACGTTCCACCCCGGCAGCCAGCTGATATTCGCGCAGGTAGGTGATCAGCACCGGCCCCAGCACGCCCGCCGCCGCCCAGGCGGTCAGCAGGCGACCGTGAATGGCACCGACCATCTGCGTGCCGAACAGGTCGGCCAGGTACGCGGGCACGGTGGAGAAGCCACCGCCGTACATCGACAGGATGATGCAGAACGCCGCCACGAACAGCGCTACGTTACCCAGGTGGCCCATGTTCGGTACCAGGCTGTACAGGCCAACCCCGAGTGCGAAGAAGGCGAAATAGGTGTTCTTGCGGCCAATGTAGTCGGAGAACGACGCCCAGAAGAACCGCCCACCGATGTTGAACAGGCTCAGCAGGCCGGTAAAGCCGGCAGCGATCGCGGCAATCTGCGCCAGCTGGGTGCTGTTCAGCTCGCTGAAGCTCAGGCCATTGCCCAGCAGCTTGCCGGCGAACACTTCCTGCAGCAGCGGCGAGGCCATGCCGAGAATGCCGATACCGGCCGACACGTTCAGGCACAGCACCAGCCAGATCAGCGCGAACTGCGGAGTTTTCCAGGCCACGCTGACGTGCACGTGCCGGTCGGTGACCATGGTGTTGCCGGCTTTCTTCAGCGGCGCAGTGAAGCCTTCAGGCTTCCAGCCGGTCGGAGGCACGCGATACGCCAAAGCACCGGCAGTCATGAACACGAAGTAGATCGCCGCCATGGCCACGAAGCTCTGCCACACCCCTACTTCCTGCGCGTTGCCGAAGTGCCCCATCAGCGCAGTCGCCAGCGGTGCACCTACCATGGCGCCGCCGCCAAAGCCCATGATCGCCATGCCGGTGGCCATGCCGCGTTTGTCCGGGAACCACTTGATCAGGGTCGAGACCGGCGAAATGTAGCCCAGCCCCAGGCCGATACCGCCAATTACACCGGAGCCCAGCCACATCAGCCACAGCTGGTGGGTTTTCACACCCACGGCCGAGATCAGCATGCCGCCACACCAGCACAGCGCCGACACCAGCCCGGCCTTGCGCGGGCCGGCGTGTTCCAGCCAGCCGCCCAGCACCGCTGCCGAGCAACCGAGGAAGACGAAGAACAAGGTGTAGATCCAGCTCAGCATCGAGATTGGCCAGTCGCATTCGGCGCTGAACATGCGGGCCATGAAGCCCATGTCCGCCGCGCAGGCGACGGGGGCGGTGATGCCGAGGGCTTGCGATAAAGGTAGCCAGAACACCGAGAAGCCATAGGCCATGCCGATGCACAGGTGAATGGCCAGGGCGGCCGGCGGAACCAGCCAACGGTTGAAGCCCGGACGGGCGATGATGCGCTCCTTCGACAGGAAGCCAGGCGCACTGGCCAAGGTCCCCGCCGCGACGGTACTGCTCATGAATCGGATCCTTCTTATTAGGGAGAGTGCAGGCAAAGCGGCGCAAGGTTAGCAGCATGCAGCGGCATGAAGGCAATCTGATATTGCATATTTTTGCGCGGCTGAAACGGTCATGCCGCCCGTACGAAGGCCCTGTCGCTGGCACGCCAGCTCCCACAGGGCCAGTACAGGCGGCACATGTGGAACTGGCAAAATCATGGTGGTCGAAAGCCTTACCCTCTGATGCACACGTAGGAAATGCCCTGTATCTCTTGTCGAATACGCAGGGACAACCACTGCGGCGCTATACTCTGGCGCTTGAATTTCAAACGACTACAAGGACTCGCCCATGAAAGCGTTCGGCAAAATCCTGGGACTTGGGCTTCTCGGGTTGCTGCTGATCATCGTGGCGCTGGGCTTCGCCCTGACCCACCTGTTCGATCCCAACGACTACAAAGACGAGATTCGCCAGCTGGCGCGCGACAAGGCGCACGTCGAGCTCACCCTCAATGGTGATATTGGCTGGAGCCTGTTCCCGTGGCTGGGCCTGGAGCTGCACGAAGCAAGCATCGCCACCTTGAACAAACCCAAGGAGCCGTTCGCCGACCTGCAGATGCTCGGTTTGTCGGTGCGAGTGCTGCCACTGCTGCGCCGCGAAGTACAGATGAGCGACGTGCGCGTCGAGGGCCTGAACCTGACCCTGGCCCGTGACGAGCAAGGCCATGGCAACTGGGAAGACATCGGCAAGCCGTTGCCCGCAGAAAACGCCGGCGCACAGGCCAATGCCCCGGCCCAGGCACCCGCCGAACAGCAGCCGGCACCGGCAACCAGCAACGACCGCGCGGTCAAGCTGGACATCGACAGCCTGACCGTGAACAACGCCCGCGTGCAGTACACCGATGCCAAGACCGGCCACAGCTACAGCGCCGAGAGCATCCAGCTGAGCACCGGCCCGGTCCACGAAGGCGCGAACATTCCGCTCAAGGCCAGCGCCTTCCTCAGCGCCAGCCAGCCGAACATCAAGGCCCGCACCGAGCTGGCCGGCGAGTTGCGCTTCGACCGCAAACTCAAGCGCTACAACTTCGAAGACATGCGCCTGTCGGGCGAAACCTCGGGCGAGCCAACCGGCGGCAAGACCGTGACCTTCGCCGCGCAGGGCCAACTGCTGGTCGACCTGGGCGCCAATGTCGCCTCGTGGAGCGGCCTGAAAGTATCGGCCAACCAGCTGCGCGCCCTGGGCGAGCTGAACCTGCGTGACCTGGACAAGGCACCCCAGCTCAGCGGCGGCCTGTCCATCGCCCAGTTCGACCTGCGCACGTTCCTCGACAGCATTGGCCGCCCACTGCCGGCCAGCAACGACCCGGCAGCCTTCTCCAGGCTGGAAATGGTCACCCGCCTGCAAGGCACGCCGAACAGCCTGGCCCTGGAAGACCTGGCCGTGAAGCTGGACGACAGCACCTTCACCGGCCGCGTGGCCGTCGAGGATTTCGCCAAGCAAGCCCTGCGCCTGCAGCTCAAGGGCGACAGCTTCGACGCCGACCGCTACCTGCCGGCCAAGAGCGAGCAGGCCAAGGGTGCCACTGCCGCGCGCCAGGCCGAGGTCAAGCAGCAGGAAGCCAGCGCGGTCGCCGGCGCCGGCACCACGCCGCTGCCCAACGCCCCGACCCAGGTGGCCTGGAGCGACGACAAGCTGTTGCCGGTCGACCGCCTGCGCGCCCTCGACCTGCAGGCCGACCTGGCCTTCGGCGCGCTGACCCTGGATAAACTGCCGATCACCGATGCCCAGCTCAAGGCCATCGGCCAGGGCGGCCTGCTGACCCTGCAAACCCTGCGTGGCGGGCTGTACAACGGCACGTTCGAGGCCAAGGGTACCGTCGATGTTCGCCCTGCCGTGCCGCAACTGGGCGTCAACACCAACATCCAGCGGGTACCCGTGGAGCACTTCATCAAGACCGAGGGCAAGGAACAGCAGCCGCCGGTCAAAGGCCTGCTGACCCTGAACAGCGACCTGACCGCCACCGGCAACAGCCAGAAGGCGCTGGTCGATACCCTTAATGGCAACGCCAATTTCGTCATCAACGACGGCGTGCTGGTCAATGCCAACCTGGAACAGCAACTGTGCCAGGCCATCGCCACGCTCAATCGCAAAACGCTCAGCGGCGAGCCACGCGGCAAGGACACCCCCTTCCAGGAGCTGCGCGGCAGCCTGGTGGTACGCAATGGGGTCGCCAGCAACCCGGACCTCAAGGCGCGCATCCCGGGCCTTACCGTCAACGGCCAGGGTGACCTGGACCTGCGCGTGCTGGGCATGGACTACAAGGTCGGCGTGATTGTCGAAGGCGACCAGCGCGCCATGCCCGACCCGGCCTGCCAGGTCAACGAACGCTATGTGGGCGTGGAAGTGCCACTGCGTTGCCGCGGCCCGCTGGAGCTGGGCGCCAAGGCCTGCCGCCTGGACCAGGACGGCCTGGGCAAGGTTGCCGCCAAGCTGGCCGGCAACCGCCTGCAGGAAAAGATCGATGAAAAACTCGGAGACAAAGTGAGCCCGGAAGTGAAAGACGCGCTCAAGGGGCTGTTCAAGCGATGACCCCAGAGCAGTTCTCCAGCGCTGTGCTGGATTGGTATGACGAGCACGGCCGGCACGACCTGCCCTGGCAGCAGGGCATCACCCCGTACCGGGTGTGGGTGTCGGAAATCATGCTGCAGCAGACCCAGGTCAGCACCGTGCTCAACTACTTCGACCGCTTCATGCAGGCCCTGCCGACCGTGCAGGCCCTGGCCGAAGCGCCAGAGGACGAGGTGCTGCACCTGTGGACCGGCCTGGGCTACTACACCCGGGCGCGCAACCTGCAGAAAGCCGCGAAGATCGTGGTCGCGCAGCATGGCGGTGAATTCCCGCGCAGTGTCGAACAGCTCACCGAGCTGCCCGGCATCGGCCGCTCCACCGCCGGCGCCATCGCCAGCATCAGCATGGGCATCCGCGCACCGATCCTCGACGGCAACGTGAAACGCGTGCTGGCCCGCTACACCGCCCAGGCTGGCTACCCTGGCGAGCCCAAGGTGGCCAACCAGCTGTGGGCCACGGCCGAGCGTTTTACCCCGCAGCAGCGCGCCAACCACTATACCCAGGCGATGATGGACATGGGCGCCACGCTGTGCACCCGCAGCAAGCCCAGTTGCCTGATCTGCCCGCTGCGGCGCGGCTGCGAAGCGCACCTGCACGGCGAAGAAACCCGCTACCCGGAACCCAAGCCACGCAAGGCGCTGCCACAACGGCGCACGCTGATGCCGCTGCTGGCCAACCACGAAGGCGCCATCCTGCTTTACCGCCGCCCGTCCAGCGGGCTGTGGGGTGGCTTGTGGAGCCTGCCGGAACTGGACGACATCGCCCAGCTCGACGACCTGGCCTACCAGCACGGCCTGCGCCTGGCCGAAAGCCGCGCCATGGACGGCCTGACCCATACCTTCAGCCACTTCCAGCTGGCGATCGAGCCCTGGCTGGTGCGCGTCGACCCGGTCGGCCAGCACGTGGCCGAGGCCGACTGGCTCTGGTATAACCTCGCCACCCCGCCGCGCCTGGGCCTTGCCGCCCCGGTGAAAAAGCTGCTCAAACGCGCGGCCGACGAACTGATTGCAGGAGACGCCCGATGACCCGCACCGTGATGTGCCGCAAGTACAAAGAAGAACTGCCAGGCCTGGAGCGCCCGCCCTACCCTGGCGCCAAGGGCCAGGACATCTTCGAACACATCTCGCAGAAGGCCTGGGCCGACTGGCAGAAGCACCAGACCATGCTGATCAACGAAAAGCGCCTGAACATGATGAACGCCGAGGACCGCAAATTCCTCCAGGGCGAGATGGACAAGTTTTTCGCCGGCGAAGAATACGCCCAGGCGGAAGGCTACGTGCCGCCCTCGGAATGACCCCACGGAACGTAAGCGACGGAATTAATTTAAAATTTTTTCAAAAAGTCGTTGACGAGCGGTCTGAAAGTCTATTTAATTCACCTCGTCGCCCAGATAGCTCAGTCGGTAGAGCAGAGGATTGAAAATCCTCGTGTCGGCGGTTCGACTCCGTCTCTGGGCACCACCTTCAGCTTCTGGTGGTTGCAAAGTTACCCGAAGCGACAACAAGAAACCCGCCTAGTGCGGGTTTTTTGTTGTCTGTATTTCTGCATTGATCAGCATCAAACAGCCACTTTTCGCCCACCTTCATAATCGATGATGGACTTTCGAATCGATTTGCAAGGACCTCCATGAGCGAAGAATCCCCCCTCCTGCTCCCCGCCCCCAGCGAACCCGTTGCCGCCCCGGCCCGCACCCGCCGCCCACGCCAGCGCAAGCCGGAGCCGAGCATCACCCGTGTCAGCCAGCAACCCGCCGCCCTGGAAGTGGCCACGGCACCTAAAGGCAGCAACGAAGACAGCACTTCAGCCCGCCTGCCTGCCAGCTACCCCTACCGCACCCGGCTGCGCCGCCAGGACTATGAAAAGGCCAAGCACGCGCTGCAGATCGAGTTGCTGAAGGTGCAAAGCTGGGTGAAGGAAACCGGCCAGCGCGTGGTGATTCTGTTCGAAGGGCGCGATGCCGCAGGCAAGGGCGGCACCATCAAGCGCTTCATGGAGCACCTCAACCCTCGTGGGGCGCGCATCGTGGCTCTGGAGAAGCCTTCCGAGCAGGAGAAAGGCCAGTGGTACTTCCAGCGCTACATCCAGCACCTGCCCACGGCAGGTGAAATGGTGTTCTTCGACCGCTCCTGGTACAACCGCGCCGGGGTCGAGAAGGTAATGGATTTCTGCACGCCGCTGCAGTACCTGGAGTTCATGCGCCAGGCGCCGGAGCTGGAGCGGATGCTGTGCAACAGCGGCATCCTGCTGTTCAAGTACTGGTTCTCGGTGAACCGCGAAGAGCAACTGCGCCGCTTCATCTCGCGTCGGGACGACCCGCTCAAGCACTGGAAGCTGTCACCCATCGACATCAAGTCGCTGGACAAATGGGAAGACTACACCGCAGCCAAGGAGGCGATGTTCTTCCATACCGATACCGCCGATGCGCCATGGACGGTGATCAAGTCCGACGACAAGAAACGGGCGCGCATCAACTGCATCCGGCACTTCCTGCATTCGCTGGATTACCCGGGCAAGGACCACAGTGTGGCGCATGCGCCAGATGCGCTGCTGGTCGGGCGCGCATCGCGGGGGTTCGAAGAAGACGAACCTGCGGCGGTAGCCAGTTAGCTTGCCGGGGCTGCTTCGCAGCCCCTTTGTGCGGCACTTGGGTTTCCTCGGCAACTACGCTTCAATACGCGCACTTTCAGACACACCCAAGGATTCCCCATGGCCACCCCTACCAAGCAACAGAAACGCGCCAAGCGCGCCGCCAGCAAGGCCAAGCAGAACCGCATGGTACGCAGCGGCCAGGCAGTCAAGGCCAGTGCCGGCGACAGTGCCAGCATCGAGCAGGTGTACTACAAGGCCATGGAGTCGGGCAGCTACGACGCGCTGTTCAAGAAGATGAAGGAAGCCCAGGAGGGCGGCCTGGTACCGATGATCTCGGTGTTCCTGGTTGACCCGCTGCTGGGCCTGGTGCTCAAGGGGCACAAGGAAGAACACGCCACCGACTACATTGTGCTGGTGTTCAACGCCTACCGTAAATGGCTGGACGGCGCAGACGAAGACGCCACCATGGCCTGGCTGGAAAGCGACGAATTCCAGGCAGCCTATGTGGCAGCCTCCGAGCTGGTTGCCAAGCAGCAACAACAACAGAAGCAGTTTGGCTGACAGGGCCATGTGACTTGCCCCGGCCCATTCGCGGGTAAACCCGCTCCCACAGGAATATCACAGCAATTGAAATATGTGGTGTACCTGTGGGAGCGGGTTTACCCGCGAAGAGGCCAATACAGGCAACAAAAAAGGCCGCGCCCTACACAGGGCGCGGCCTTTTCATTGCAGCCAGCGCGGATCAGTTATCCAGCGCCACCCGCCCGGCAGCTTCACGCTTGCGGTGTACCAGCAAGCCCGCCGCCACCACACCAATGCTCAGCAGCGCGGTCGCGATGATTTCGGCGCGGTGGTCTTCACGCAGCGCCATCACCACCAGAATGGCAACGATGAAGGCGATGGTCGCCCAGGTCAGGCCCGGGAACAGCCACATCTTGAAGGTGATCTTCTCGCCACGGGCCTCACGCTGGGCACGCATGCGCAGCTGCGACACGGCAATCACCAGGTACACCAGCAGGGCAATGGCACCGGAGCTTGCCAGCAGGAACTCGAACACCTGGGCCGGGGCCACGAAGTTGGCGAACACGCAGAGGAACGCCGCTGCGGTGGACAGCAGTACCGCCACGTGCGGGGTCGCCGACTTGGTGGTGCGCTGGGCGATGGCCGGGGCGTCACCGCGCTTGCTCAGCGAGAACAGCATGCGCGACGAGGTGTACAGCGCCGAGTTCAGGCAGCTGGTTACCGCGATCAGCACGACGATGTCGACTATCAGCTTGGCATTCGGCACGCCGATGCGGCTCAGCACGGTCTGGTAGGAACCGGTCTCGGCCAGCGCCGGGTCGTTCCACGGTACCAGGGCCACGACCAGGAAGATCGACACCAGGTAGAACAGGCAGATACGCCAGATGACCGAGTTGGTAGCACGGCTGATCTGCTTGCCCGGGTCCTTCGACTCGGCTGCGGCGATGGTGACGATTTCGGTACCCATGAACGAGAACATGGTGGTCAGCATGGCTGCCAGCACCGCGCCCAGGCCATTGGGCATGAAGCCCTGGGTGTCGAACAGGTGGCTGGCACCGCTGACCTGGCTGCTTGGCACGAAGCCGAACAAGGCAGCACAACCCACGGCGATGAAGCCGATGATCGCCAGGACCTTGAGCAGGGCGAACCAGAACTCGAACTCGCCATAGTTCTTCACGCTGCACAGGTTGGTCAGGGTCAGCGCCAGGGTAATCACCAGGGAGAACGCCCACAGGTCAACCGCAGGGAACCAGGCATGCAGGATGGCTGCGGCGGCGTTGGCTTCCAGCGGAATCACCAGCACCCAGAACCACCAGTACAGCCAGCCGATGGTGAAGCCGGCCCAGCGCCCGATGGCGCGGTCGGCATAAGTGGAGAACGAACCGGTGTCAGGCGAGGCGACCGCCATTTCACCCAACATGCGCATCACCAGTACGACCAGAGTACCGGCGGCAGCGTAAGCCAGCAGCACGGCAGGCCCGGCAGCGGCAATGGCGTGGCCGGAGCCAACGAAAAGGCCGGCACCGATGACGCCAGCGATGGACAGCATGGTCACATGCCGTTGTTTGAGCCCCTGAGCGAGGTCATTGGAATTGTTACCGCTCATAAAACTACCTTTGTAAGGAGTGGACCACGCCGACTGCGGGTACAAAGCGCGCCAAGGGTTGACCTGGGCGTCGCTGCAATCGGCGGGTTCCTGCTGGCAATAAGCGCGCCATCTACGGAACGCATTCGTCAGAAAGCCCGGCAGGCCTTTCAGGACGCGGTTCTGAGGGCTTTCGGCCAAGAGCTGACCGAAAGGGCATCAAATCACCGGATTACTGAAATACTCACTTACAAACGCACCAAAGGTGCTCCTCGGTAACACCTTTGCACCGCTGCAAAGCAAAAAAAGTGCAACCCACAGGTACAACCAAACACCTTATAAAGGCCTTTGTCGGTGATCCGATTTTCATGGGCTCTGCTACCTTGGCAGGCCGGATCTACCCGCGAATGGTCTAAAAGCGCTTCCCTGAGCCGGCCAAAGCTGGCACCATCGCGCCTTTTTTCATCAAGGCTCTGGTGCTGGGCGAAACCTTCGCGGACATCCGCGCGACGTTGCGCTGCAGCGATGCGACAAACTGCCCCACCAGCGCCCCGAGCACCTGGCGCCCCTGTTGGCCGCCGCGATACCGCTATGCTAGCTTGGCGCTCGCCAGGAAGGCCGCCAACAGCTGGGAACGCACCCGAACACAATGAGGACCGCACATGGCTCAGGCCACGCCCGCGCTGGAAATCCGCAACCTGCACAAACGCTACGGCGAGCAGGAAATTCTCAAGGGCATTTCGCTGACCGCACGCGACGGTGACGTGATCTCCATCCTGGGGTCGTCCGGCTCCGGCAAGTCCACCCTGCTGCGCTGCATCAACCTGCTCGAGAACCCGCACCAGGGCGAAATCCTGGTCGCTGGTGAAGCGCTCAAGCTCAAGGCCGCCAAGAACGGCGACCTGGTCGCCGCCGACAATCGCCAGATCAACCGCCTGCGCAGCGAGATCGGCTTCGTCTTCCAGAACTTCAACCTGTGGCCACACATGTCGATCCTCGACAACATCATCGAGGCGCCACGCCGCGTACTGGGGCAGAGCAAGGCCGAGGCCATCGAAGCCGCCGAAGCGCTGCTGAACAAGGTCGGCATCTACGACAAGCGCCACAGCTACCCCGCCCAGCTTTCCGGTGGCCAGCAACAGCGCGCCGCCATTGCCCGTACCCTGGCCATGAAGCCCAAGGTCATCCTGTTCGACGAGCCAACTTCGGCGCTCGACCCGGAAATGGTCCAGGAAGTGCTAAACGTTATCCGCGCATTGGCCGAAGAAGGCCGTACCATGCTGCTGGTGACGCACGAGATGAGCTTTGCCCGCCATGTGTCCAGTGAAGTCGTCTTCCTGCACCAGGGCCTGGTCGAAGAGCAGGGATCGCCGCAGCAGGTGTTCGAGAACCCGACCTCGGCGCGTTGCAAGCAATTCATGTCCAGCCACCGTTAACGGAGCAATACATGCACACTTACAAGAAGTTTCTCCTGGCAGCCGCTGCCACGCTGGTGATGTCGGCCAACGCCATGGCCGCAGAAAAACTGCGCATGGGTATCGAAGCCGCCTACCCACCGTTCAACAACAAGGATGCCAGCGGTAACGTGGTCGGCTTCGACAAGGACATCGGCGACGCCCTGTGCGCCAAGATGAAAGTCGAATGCTCGGTCGTCACCTCGGACTGGGACGGCATCATCCCGGCGCTGAATGCCAAGAAGTTCGACTTCCTGGTGTCGTCGCTGTCGATCACTGACGAGCGCAAGCAGGCAGTGGACTTCACCGACCCGTACTACTCCAACAAGCTGCAGTTCATCGCGCCGAAGAACGTCGACTTCAAGACCGACAAGGCCTCGCTCAAGGGCAAGGTGATCGGCACCCAGCGCGCCACCCTGGCCGGCACCTGGCTGGAAGACAACTACGGCGATACCGTAGAGATCAAGCTGTACGACACCCAGGAAAACGCCTACCTGGACCTGGTCTCCGGTCGCATCGACGGCATCCTGGCCGACAAGTACGTGCAGTACGAGTGGCTGAAGAGCAAGGACGGCTCGAACTTCGAGTTCAAGGGCGAGCCGGTGATGGACAGCGACAAGATCGGCATTGCCGTGCGCAAGGGCGACGACAAGCTGCGCAACGACCTGAACAAAGCCCTGGCAGAAATCAAGGCCGACGGTACGTACAAGAAGATCAACGACAAGTACTTCCCGTTCAGCATCGAATGACCCGCCCAGACTGGCGCGCCCTTGCGGCGCGCCAGTCCCTAGAATGACCTGCCCATGAATATCGACCTGCACGGATTCGGTCCGGCCATGATGGCCGGCACCCTGATGACCGTAAAACTGGCGCTTTGCGCCTTGCTGCTGGGCCTGGTTTTGGGCCTGCTCGGCGCCCTGGCCAAGACTTCCTCGGTCAAGCCACTGCAATGGCTTGGCGGCTTCTATTCGACCCTGGTGCGCGGCGTGCCCGAACTGCTGTGGGTCCTGCTTATCTACTTTGGCACCGTAGGCTTGATGAACAGCCTCGGTGAGGCCCTGAACATGCCGGGCCTGGAGCTCAGCGCCTTCGCGGCGGGCGTGATTGCCCTGGGCCTGTGCTTTGGCGCCTATGCCACCGAAGTGTTCCGTGGCGCGATCCTGGCGATCCCCAAGGGCCACCGCGAAGCCGGCCTGGCACTGGGCCTGTCCAAGGGCCGCATCCTGTCGCGGATCATCCTGCCGCAGATGTGGCGCATCGCCCTGCCCGGCCTGGGCAACCTGTTCATGATCCTGATGAAGGACACCGCACTGGTGTCGGTGATCGGCCTGGAAGAAATCATGCGCCACGCGCAAATCGGCGTGACCGTGACCAAGGAGCCGTTCACCTTCTACATGGTCGCGGCCTGCATCTACCTGAGCCTGACCATCATCGCCATGACCGGCATGCACTTCATGGAAAAACGCGCCGCTCGCGGCTTTGCGAGGGCCGTGTAATGAACTGGGAAGTGATCATCAAATGGCTGCCACGCCTGGCCCAGGGTGCCACCCTGACCCTGGAGCTGGTAGCCATCGCCGTGGTGGCCGGGCTGATCCTGGCCATCCCGCTGGGCATCGCCCGCTCCTCGCGCCACTGGTATGTACGCGCCGTGCCGTTCAGCTACATCTTCTTCTTCCGCGGTACGCCGCTGCTGGTGCAGCTGTTCCTGGTCTATTACGGCCTGGCGCAATTCGACGTGGTGCGTTCGAGTTCGCTGTGGCCTTACCTGCGCGATCCGTTCTGGTGCACGGTGCTGACCATGACCCTGCACACCGCCGCCTACATCGCCGAGATTTTGCGCGGTGCGCTGCAGTCGATCCCCAAGGGTGAGATCGAGGCGGCACGGGCGCTGGGCATGTCGCGTGGCAAGACGCTGTTCTACATCATGCTGCCGCGCGCCGCGCGCATCGGCCTGCCGGCGTACAGCAACGAAGTGATCCTGATGCTCAAGGCCAGCGCCCTGGCCAGTACCGTGACCCTGCTGGAACTGACCGGCATGGCCCGTACCATCATTGCCCGCACCTACCTGCCGGTAGAAATCTTCTTTGCCGCCGGGGTGTTCTACCTGGTGATCTCGTTCGTGCTGGTGCAGGGCTTCAAGCTGCTGGAGCGCTGGCTGCGTGTGGATGCGTGCCAAGGCCGCTGAAACCTCACTGACTGCTTCGCGGGCACGCCCGCTCCCACAGGTGTAGCGCCAACCTTGAATGTGGCGCTATACCTGTTGGAGCGGGCGTGCCCGCGAAGAGGCCCTAAAAACCACCACACATCCTTGCCATGCCCAGCCACCTCCACAGCCATCACCTAAGCACCCGCTTCCAGGCCCTTGACCAATTCCTGATCGAGCACCAGCAGCTGTGGAAACCCCGCCCCTTCACTACCCTGCAACTGGAGTGGGAAACCGCGCATCCAGAACTTGCCGCACACCTGCGCCAATGCTCCCTGGCAGACGCAGAGACCGAAAGCGTCACCGAGGACTTGCCCGCCCCATTCCCACAACTGGCCCGGCAAGCCCAACAGCTCGCTACCCTTGGCAACCTCCCGGCCACCGACCTGCCCGCTGCCGCCCACCGCCTCGACGTTGCCGTCCCCGGTCGCAAATGGCAGCAGATCGAAGCCTTCGCCAGCCACCTGAGCTTCCGCGCGCAGCCCCGTCACTGGCTGGACTGGTGCGCCGGCAAAGGCCACCTCGGCCGCCGCCTGCTGCAACCCGGCCAGCAGCTGACCTGCCTGGAATACGACGCCGATCTGGTCGCCGCCGGCCAGGCCCTGAGCGCGCACCATCACCTGCCGGCGCTGCACCTGCACCAGGATGTGATGGCCGACGACAGCGCCCGCCACCTGGCAGACGACAAAACCGTGGTCGCCCTGCACGCCTGTGGCGACTTGCATGTACGCCTGATGCAGCTGGCCAGCCAGCAAGGCTGCCGCCAACTGGCCGTCGCCCCTTGCTGCTACAACCGCATTGCAACGCAGCAGTACCAGCCATTATCCACAGCCGCGCAAGCGTCCAGCCTGCAGCTGTCGCTGGATGACCTGGGCCTGCCGCTGAGCGAAACCGTCACTGCCGGCGCCCGCGTGCGGCGCCAGCGCGACACCTCGATGGCCCGGCGCCTGGGCTTCGACCTGCTGCAACGCCGGCAGCGCCAGAGCGCCGAATACCTGCCGACGCCTTCGCTGCCCGTGGCCTGGCTGGAAAAACCCTTCGAGCAATACTGCCGCGACCTGGCCGAGCTCAAGCAACTGCAACTGACCGGCAACCCGGACTGGGCGGCCTTGGAAGCAGCCGGCTGGCAACGCCTGGCCGAGGTCCGTAACTTGGAGCGCGTGCGCAACCTGTTCCGTCGGCCGCTGGAGCTGTGGCTGGTACTGGATCGCGCCCTGTTTCTGGAAGAACGCGGCTATAACGTGCAACTGGGCCTGTTCTGTGACTATCCACTGACCCCACGCAACCTGCTGATCCTCGCGGAACGCGACCGTCAGCCGCAGCACAACCTGTGGATAACTCTGTGTACAAGCTTTTGATTAGCTGTTGGATCCAAGCGCTATTTCAAGCGGCTGACTTATTCCGCCCAGTACTTCAAGCCCAGTAAAAACAGGCGTTTGCGCAAAGACCAGCGGAATGCCGATCCGGCATGCGTTTCGCGCAAGCCATCAATGCCACTTGTGCATAAACATTTGTTGTGGTTGGTACAACAGGGCCTTGGTGTGCTCAATGCGTCTTGTTTTTGGCAATCTCGATATCGTTCATCAGCGCCTTGGCCATGTCGCACAAGTAATCAGCCGCGCCGAGGAATTTGTGGTCATCCTCCATATCCCCCTCGCGCACCAGGTGCTTGATGTAGCCCATCAGAATCGAGACGTGCTCGTAGACAGCATCGGCCGGGACGCCGGGCTGGACGCGTAGCAGGTTGAGGGACGGGTTACCGGCTGCGAGGAAGGTTTCCAGGCCTGCGGTGGTGATGGGCTCGATGATGTTTTTCTTCATGGCATAGATCCTTACTCGGGGAAGGCACTGCCATAAATCTTTCTCACGGATTTGGGTGGCAGCCGTACGCGGGGTGAGAAACCGGTCGAATAAGGAAGCCCGGCCAGACCGAAGTCTGCCCGCGTACGGCCACCATAAATGGGTAGCGCTTATTCGAGTCGGGTTCTCACACCCGGTCGCCAGAGCGACCCGAAAACGGTATCCGTGAGCCATTTCCCCGACAACAGCGATACTTCAGCGGCACGCGTAGGATAGGTCCGAAGCCCCCAAACCCTGAAGCATTTGCCCCCAAGTTCAGAATTGTCTGACCTCTAACTTCAGAGCGACGCGGTACCTGTAGGAGCGGGTTCACCCGCGATGAGGCCCTACGAGACAACACAAGGCTAATGCTCAACCACCGCAACGGTGTATCATCCGCCCCCCAAATCATTAAAAAGTGACGTCGCGCGCTGCCCGCCAGCCCCGCGACCTTCTGGCGTTGCGCCAGAACCGACAATGGACTAACGGACCCGACCATCGTGACCCAGACCAAGCCCCTCGCCCTGCTGTGCCTCACCCTGGCCCTGACCGCCTGCGCCAGCAGCACCCCGCCCCAACCCCACAGCAGCCTGGACTGGAACCACCCCGGCATGCAGCTGGGCGGCGACAACGGCCTGCCCCTGCGCACCGAAAGCCCGTGCCGCAAGCGTGGCTGCGACAATGACAAGCTGTTCTTCAACCCAGGCAAAACCGAGCCAAGCGTCACCACCATCCACCGCGGCTGGTAGGAAAATTCTTCTTTCAGACCGGTAACTTAGGTCATTTGCGAACAATCGCAACGAAGTGGTTTACAGGCGCCAACCGATCGTTATAATGACGCCCCACTGCCGGTATAGCTCAGATGGTAGAGCAACTGACTTGTAATCAGTAGGTCCCGGGTTCGATTCCTGGTGCCGGCACCATATAAATCAAGCACTTACAGTATTGTTTGGCTGGCTTTTGACCTAGTGCTACGTAACAAGCCCACGTAAAAGCCCATCAATCCTCTATTGCTCTATCCCTGATTGCTCTTGTGCTGAGGGGATACGATCAGGCACGGTCTCTCCGGGAATCCTCCTAGGAGAGACGTCATTGAAGAACGCACGCTTACGCCAACCAGTGGATGCGGAATACGCCCAAGCACTGGGAGAGGCGGCCTTTGTCTTCAGCATCCTTGAATGGAATGCCGTCTGGGCCTGCGAGCGCATAAAGCCCGGCTCCATCAACGAGCTAAACCCCAAAACCGCTGGCGCGATTGCCAAGAGATTGCTCTTGCTAGCTGATGGGCTAGCGGAACACCCGGATCGAACTGAGCTCATAGTGAGCGCTCAAAAAT
Organism: Pseudomonas oryzicola; assembly: GCF_014269185.2. Lineage (NCBI taxonomy): Bacteria > Pseudomonadati > Pseudomonadota > Gammaproteobacteria > Pseudomonadales > Pseudomonadaceae > Pseudomonas > Pseudomonas oryzicola. Next base: position 103,191 of record NZ_JABWRZ020000005.1, on the reverse strand, counting down.
TCGGCGAGCTGGTGGAGCAGCGCAACGGCTTACTGCATGGTCGCCCAGGTACCGACTCATCCGATCAGAAAGCAAAGCTTTTCCGAAACGGGGAGGCATGGACCGCGCAGAAAATCCGCGATATTGCTGATGAGTTCTCAGAATGCAGCATCCAGCTCAATAGGCACCTCCATGGTTTTCTAAAGGCGGTGCAGTAGCCCCCACGCCATCAGCCGCTTACATAGGGGTTACATCAGCGGCAGCTCTCGCCCCAGCACTCTATTTTTCACTCACCCCACCTGTCGGCCCGCTCGTGCCCAGATTTGACGGCACTGAGATTGTCCTCTAGATTCCGCACCAACACACCCGCCAAGCCTCTGCTGAAGTCTCTTCAGAATGCTCAAATCGGCGGGTTTTTTTTGCCATGGAGATTTGCTGCATGAGGCCATTTGATAAACCGGCCCTCACAGTAGAAGAGCAACTGGATCTGCTTAAGCGCCGCGGCCTCACCGTCGCCAACGACGAGCGCGCCACTCGATTCCTTGAGGTCGTAACACTCTTTCGGCTCAGCCCTTACATGCGCCCTTTCCAAGAGCCTGGCGCCGACCATAGGTTCAAGGAAGGCAGCTCCCTGCGAGAGATCGTTGAGATTTACCGCTTCGATGCCAAGCTGCGCCATCAGGTAATGGCCGCCATCGAAAAGGTAGAGGTCGCTATGCGCGCCTGCCTAAGTAATCACATGTCTCCGAACTATGGCGCCGACTGGTTCTGTGATAAGGACAACTTTCTACGCGACTTTCGCCATGCAGAGCTACTTCGGCCGCTCCATGACAAAATCCGGAACGAGAAAGAAAAGCTCGAGAGGGAGGCCAATCGCATCAACGCCGGCCCCCAAACGAATGATCAAAAGCGCGCACGAATCGAAAGCCGCATGCGCGACAACTATTTTCGATTCTACGGTCACACCTACAGCGCCCCGGATCTGCCTCCGTCTTGGGCGATAACTGAAGAACTCAGTTTGGGCACCATTTCGACCCTGTATGGTTCGCTGGCACGCGCCCCCGATAAGAAAGCCATTGCGAAAAGATTCGGCGTCGCGCACGAAGTACTGGCCTCATGGCTCCATACGCTCACGTTCATCAGAAACTGCTGTGCACATCACGCGCGGCTCTGGAATCGGGAGTTAGGCGTTCGACCCAAGCTTCCTAACAGCTGGGCCATACCGATGGTTCCGGGGGGCCGCCCTCGCCCAAAGGATCGGGTTTACATCGTACTGACGGTATTGGCCTATCTGACGGATATAGTGAGCCCCGATAGCAGATGGAAAGCAGGCCTCATTACTGTCCTGGAGACCTGCAGAGAGGATGCGTTGCAACAGATGGGCTTCCCTGACGATTGGCGTAATCAACCTAACTGGCTGACAGAGTAGCTCTCGCCCGCCCCCCTCTAACGCCTCCCCAAGCCTGCGTAACAAGCTCGGCAGACTCCGCATGGAGTCTGGCCGTTACCGCACCTCTTGCGTAACAAGAATCCAGCTATGTGGCCGATATAGCTAGAGAAAGCATCCTTCTTGTAATCAGTAGGTCCCGGGTTCGATTCCTGGTGCCGGCACCATACGCAGTATCAAAGAAGGCTCACCGAAAGGTGGGCCTTTTTTGTTTTCAATACGCTCGGCTCGACCCCCTTTCTAGCATTGATCCCAATCAAGCCAGCTCCAAACAGATGACTTAGCCTGAGATCAGCCCTCATCGAGGCAACTCACCATGGCCAAGAAATTCCCCACCAACCCCAGCCACCCCGAACGCATCTGCTGGGGCTGCGACCTCTACTGCCCAGCCAAGGCACTCGCATGCGGCAACGGCGCGAGCCGGACCATGCATCCAGCAGAACTGTTCGGCGAAGACTGGGACAGTTTCGATAACCAACTGGAAAAACCGATCGACCGCGAGCATGGAACAGCCCCCAAGCCCTGACAAACCATGCATTAAATCGGCGCCCGTCCAGGCCAGAGACATGACAACCATGCAACAGTCTTTTACCGATTACCCAGGTTTTCCCTAACCCTCCTTTGCCTATCCTAGGCCGGGTCATCCTGCCTGTGATGGACCCATGAAACATTCCCTACCCAGCCGCTACGCCTGCCTCGCATTCTGCCTACTGTTCACCCTCGCCAGCCTGCCGTTGCTACACACGCACACCTGGCTATGGCCCATCACGCTGATCACCACCTTGCTAAGCCTGGTCGGCCTCAATGACCTGCGCCAAAGCCACCATGCCGTGCGCCGCAACTACCCGATCCTGGGCAACATCCGCTACCTGATCGAAACCATCCGCCCGGAAATCCGCCAGTACCTGATCGAGGGCGACGACGACAAGCTGCCGTTTTCCCGCGCTCAGCGCTCGCTGGTCTACGCCCGGGCCAAGAACGAAAGCGCCGAGAAGGCCTTTGGCACGCTCAACGACGCCTACAAGCCCGGCTTCGAGTTCATCAGCCATTCCATGTTGCCGGTAAACACGCCGGACCCTGCCTCGTTTCGCATCGCCATCGGCGGGCCGCAGTGTCGCCTGCCCTACTCGGCGTCGATCTTCAACATTTCCGCGATGAGCTTCGGCGCGCTCAGCGCCAACGCCATCGCGGCGCTCAACCGTGGTGCACGCATGGGCCGTTTTGCCCATGACACGGGCGAAGGCAGTATCAGCCCGTACCACCGTGAACATGGCGGTGACCTGATCTGGGAAATCGGCAGTGGCTACTTCGGCTGCCGCACCGAGGACGGTCGCTTCGACCCGCAGCGCTTCGCCGAGCAGGCCCGCTCGCCGCAGGTGAAGATGATCGAGGTCAAGCTCAGCCAGGGCGCCAAGCCGGGCCACGGCGGCATCCTGCCGGGGCACAAGGTCAGCCGCGAAATCGCCCAGACCCGGGGCGTACGCGAGGGTGAAGACTGCATTTCGCCAGCGGCGCACAGTGCCTTCCGCACGCCGGTCGAGTTGCTGCAGTTCATTGCCAGCCTGCGCGAGCTGTCGGGCGGCAAGCCGGTGGGCTTCAAGTTCTGCCTGGGCCACCCGTGGGAATTCATGGGCATCGCCAAGGCAATGCTGGCCACCGGCATTACCCCGGACTTCATCGTCGTCGACGGCAAGGAAGGCGGTACCGGCGCGGCGCCACGCGAGTTCAGCGACAACATGGGCGTACCGATGCGCGAGGGCCTGATGTTCGTGCACAACACCCTGGTCGGCCTGAACCTGCGCTCCAGCATTCGCATTGGCGCAGCGGGCAAGATCGTCAGCGCCTTCGACATCGCCAGTGTGCTGGCTATCGGCGCTGACTGGGTCAACTCCGCGCGCGGCTTCATGTTCGCCATCGGCTGCATCCAGTCGCAGAGCTGCCACACCAACAAGTGCCCGACCGGGGTGGCCACGCAAGACCCACTGCGCCAGCGCGCCCTGGTGGTGCCGGACAAGGCTGAACGGGTTGCCAGCTTCCATCGCAATACGCTGCATGCGTTGGCAGAGATGCTGGCCGCTGCGGGGCTGGAGCACCCTTCGCAGCTCAAACCCAAGCACCTGGCGCGGCGTATCAGCTCAAGCGAAATCGGCTTGTTTTCGGACCTGCACACGTTTCTCAAGCCGGGCGAATTGCTCAGTGGCTCGATTGAAAGCGAGTTTTATGCGCGGATGTGGCGGATGGCGCGTAGCGACAGTTTTGCGCCAGAGACGGGTGAGGGGGAGGTGAGGGTTGCAGCGGTGCGGCGCAGGGAGGTGGAGCCGGCGTAACAGAAAAGCCTGAGGCTGCCCTGCAGCCCCAGGCTCTGCTGATCAGAAGATGCTGATCGGGTACTCGACGAATACGCGGACTTCGTTGCCGTCGTCGTTGTAACCGTTCTGCTGCACGGCGTTGTTGGTACGCACGAACGAGCTACGCAGCTTGATCGACAGGTCCTTGGCCGGGCCGTCCTGCACCACGTAACGGATCTGGTTGAAGATCTCGCGCTCTTTACCTTCGCCGAAGCCCTGCGGGTTGGCGACGTTGCGGGTATTGATGTTGTCACCCACCACGTAGGCCAGCTTGTAGGTCAGGCCCGGAATGCCGTAGGCACCGAAGTCCAGGCCGTAGCCCAGCTGCCAGGAACGCTCGTCTTCGGCGTTGAAGTCGGACCAGTACGAGTTGGCCAGGTAGATGGTCGAACCACCGTCACCCACGCCGCCGGCATTCTGGTACCAGCCGTAGTTGTAGCCGGTGCTGCCGGTGCTGCGCTGGTGGGCGATGGTGAACGAGTGCGCACCGTAGGCGTAGGTGGCGGCCAGGCTCCAGATGGTGTTGGAGTCGCCGTTGAGTTCGGCGCTCTTGACGAACTTGTTGTCGATGTCCGACTTGTAGCCGTTGAAGTCCAGGGTCAGGGACTGGTCGTTGGCGATCGGGAAGACGTAGTTCAGGCCCAGGTAGTGCTTCTTCATCACGTCTTCGTTGTCGGCGGTGTACAGCGAAGCGGTGAAGTTGTCGGTGAACTTGTAGCTGCCACCGAGCACGTTGATCGACTTCAGGCCACCACCGTCACGGCGCTCGGCGCTCTTGCGCGCTTCCTGGGTGAAGCGGCCGGCGTTCAGTTCCAGGCCCTGGATTTCCTTGGAGGTGATCAGGGTACCGGTGAAGCTTTCTGGCAGCAGGCGGGCGTCGTCGTACTGCAGCACTGGCAGTGCCGGCATCTGGTCACCGTACTTGAGCACGGTGTTGGAGATACGGAACTTCACTGCAGCGCCACCACGGGCCAGGTTGTGCGGCGAGTTGGCGTTGCCGTTCTCGTCCTTGAAGTCCGATGGCTTGAAGAAGTCGACACCAGCGCCACCGTTGTGGCCCTTGCCGCCGTCCAGACGCACGGCGTACAGGCCGAATGCATCGACGCCGACACCGACGGTGCCCTGGGTGAAGCCGGAGGAGAAGTTGGCGATGACGCCCTGGCCCCATTCGATCTGGTCGTCGGTGCCGTGCTTCTTGTCACGATTGATGTAGGCGTTGCGCAGCAGGACGTTGGCGTGGCTGTCCTCGATAAAGCCTTTGCTGTCGGCCTGGTCATTGGCCTGGGCCTGGGTCGCGGCGATCATCGCCAGGGCGACCAGGCTGATCCTGGTTTTCAACATGTTGTTTTCCTTGTTCGTAATCAAAAACGCTCTGCAATATGACGCCAGGAACCAACGCCCCTTCGTAGGTTCGACGCTATGCGGATCCAGACTGGAAGGCCTGCCGGTACTCACACGGCGGCTCTGGCAGCTGCGTGGCCACGATGATGGCCAGCAGGCGTTGGCCGAATCCTAGCCGTGCACGTTTGCAAATGTCAAAAAATCGTGAAATGAAGATGGTTATAACCAAAATGTGGGCAAGCCGAGTGCATTTCTGCCTAGCGTTGCGCTATCAGCAGGCAATTTATCTTAAGTAGGAAAAGTCGTATCGATCGCGGGCAGGACGACTTGGCGCGGGGAAGACGTTATTCGGGAATTGTGCAGATACAGCGGAAGGAAGCCTGGGGATGAGCGAGGGGGGCGCCTGCATCGGGGCTGACTGGAGAACAAGTCCAGATGGATGTCACCTGTGCCGGCCCCTTCCCGGGGCCGGCAGGTTCAAACAACCGATCAGTGCCACACCGCCATCAGCGCCTGCATTTCCGCTTCGCTGATCAGGCCTTGGGGGTATCGCCCGGCAAGCAGATGTCGTGGGTCGGTCGTCCTGACCCTGATGCTTCCATGGTGTTTCAACCACTTCGCCACAAGCTTGAGCGATTGGTGATTCACTGCCGATGGGCGCAAAGCCGACTCACTTGCTGCATTCATCTCTACACGTACTCCTTGGCCCCGTGGACGGCAAATCTACTTATGTATTGTTACAGATCGATAGCACGGCCTTGCCGCGCTACCCATCTGGCTATCCCTTTGAAATCAATACAAAAGATATGCCAGAACACCCCACCGGACATCGCCCGCAAATGAAAAAGGCCCGTCAGGTGACGGGCCTCTTCATTCACGTTGCTGTCAACGCTTGACCGGCGCTGGCTGCTGCTGGGTCAGGCAGTGGATATTACCCCCGCCCAACAACAGCTCGCGGCCGGGGATCATCACCACCTCATGATCGGGGAAAACCTTCTCGAGGATCGCTCTGGCCTCAGTATCTGCTGGGTCGTCGAAGCTTGGCGCGATAATGCCGCCGTTGACGATCAGGAAGTTGACGTACGAGCCGGCCAGGCGCACCGACGGGTCACGTTCCTGGCTGCCAGCCACCTGGTCGACACCGGCACACTCTTCAGCGGTGGCGAACAGCGGGCCCGGGATCGGCATTTTATGCACGATGAACTCACGGCCTTTGGCATCACGGGTGCGCTTGAGCACCTCCATGGCAGCGTGGCAGCGCGCATAGTTGGGGTCGTTGGAATCATCGGTCCAGGCCAGTAACACTTCGCCCGGGCGCACGTAACAGCAGAAGTTGTCGACGTGGCCATCGGTTTCGTCGTTGTACAGGCCATCCGGCAGCCAGACCACGGTGTCCACCGCCAGATGCTCGCGCAGTACCGCTTCGATCTGTTCGCGGCTCAGGTGCGGGTTGCGGTTGCGGTTGAGCAGGCATTCTTCGGTGGTGATCACGGTGCCTTCGCCGTCCACATGGATCGAACCGCCTTCGAGCACGAAGCCTGCGGTGTGGTAGCGCTGGCAGCGCTCCATTTCCAGCACCTTGGCCGCCAGTTCTTCGTCGCGGTTCCACGGTGCGTACAGGCCGCCATCGAAGCCGCCCCAGGCGTTGAAGCCCCAGTCGACGCCGCGCACTTCGCCCTGGTCGTTGATGACGAAGGTCGGGCCGGTGTCGCGTACCCAGGCGTCATCGTTGCTGATCTCGACCACGCGGATGTTCGGCTGGTCGAGTTGGCGACGGGCATTTTCGTACTGCGCAGCGGAAACCGCGACGGTAACCGGCTCGAAGCGGGCAATCGCCTTGGCCAGGGTCACATGGGCAGCTTGTGCCGGTTTGCCGCCCAGGCGCCAGTTGTCCGGGCGCTCTGGCCAGACCATCCACACCTGAGTCTGCGGGGCCCACTCGGCGGGCATGTGGAAACCATCGGCACGGGGGGTGGAATTGAGGGTTTTCATGGTTGACCTCTGTGATGGCCCTTGGCCGGACTGTGCTGGGGCGTTTATCCATTTATAACCGATATATATCGATCTTTAAAGCCCAATCCTCGCGCAAAATTACGAACAGATTCGTTTAAAAATCGATAACAATCGACAAACGTCATCTACGGCATCCACGTCTGTCGCCCTGGTTTTTTCTTCGAGGCATTCAACGCCAGCGAGTTCGCCCCGGCAGCCGGTATCGGCTGGGGCTGGCCCAGCCACCGACGCTGTCCGGCAACGACTAGGTCGACAGTCCATGGGCAAAGGCGGAACTGCTGCCGTAACTAGCGCATAATTGCGTCAGACTTTTCTGGCGCCTCTCCGTGATGATTGCAAAACCCACGCCCCCACGCCGCCCCCGTTGGCGCAGCCTGGCCCTGCTGGCCCTGTGCCTGGCCCCGTTACTGTGGCCCCTGCATCACTTGGCTGAACGCTATTATCAGCAAGAGCTGGCCTCGCAGAACCGCCAAACCCTCGACCTGTACGTGGCCAACCTGCTCGGTACCCTGCACCGCTACGAGACCTTGCCGCAGATCCTCGGCGACCTGCCGGCGCTGCGCAGCGTGCTGGCCGACCCGTTGCGCCTGGAGGCGGTGACCAATGCCAACCGCCTGCTCAAAGGCATCGTCGAGCAGACCGGCGCCGAAGTGATGTACCTGATGGACATCAACGGCAACACCCTGGCTGCCTCCAACTGGGACAAGCGCGACAGCTTCGTCGGCCGCAACTTCGCCTTCCGCCCCTACTTCAACGAAGCCATGGCCGGCCACCTGGGGCGTTTCTTCGGCCAGGGCACCACTTCGGCCAAGCGCGGCTATTTCTTTGCCGCCGCGGTACGCGACCGTGAACGCATCGTTGGCGTGCTGGTGGTCAAGGTCGACCTCGACCACACCGAAACCCTGTGGGGCCGTACGCCCGAGCAACTGCTGCTGACAGACCACAATGGCGTTGTGATCCTCACCTCACGGCCGGACTGGCGCTTCCGTGCCACCCGCCCGCTGAGCGAGGCCGAGCGCCAGGCCATCATCGCCATCCAGCCCTACCCGACCCAGGCCCCGCAACCGCTGGTGCTCAACCCGGACGCGTGGATCACCCAGACCCGCGACATCCAGGAAACCGGCTGGCAGGTCAGCATCCTTGCCCCGCGCATGCTGGTAGACCGCTCGGTGCGGACCGTGATGGCCATCGGTGCCGGCACCTTGCTGGTGCTGATGCTGCTGGCCGGCCTGGTGATGCAACGGCGCCGCCATTACATCGACCGTATCGATTTCGAGGCCCGTGGCCGGCAGGAACTGGAAAAACGCGTGGCCGAACGCACCGCCGACCTTGAAGGCCTGAACACCCGGCTCAAGCGTGCCGTGCTGGAGCGCGAGAACGCCCAGCAAGAAGCGGTACGCGCCCAGGACGAGCTGGTGCAGGCCGGCAAGCTCTCGGTGCTCGGTACCATGTCAGCCAGCATCAGCCACGAACTCAACCAACCACTGGCGGCCATCCGCAGCTACGCGGAGAACGCCGAGATCCTGCTCGACCACCAGCGCATCGAGGACGCCCGCGGCAACCTCAAGCTGATCGGCGAGCTGACCGGGCGCATGGCCTCGATCATCGCTCACTTGCGCGCCTTCGCCCGCCGTGACCGCCATGCACCGGAAAGCGTAGCCCTGCAGCCGGCCCTGGACGATGCTCTCGCGCTACTGGCCAAGCGTCGACGCGCCATGGCCGTGGAGCTGATTCGCGATCTGCCGGAAGCCACCCTGTGGGTACAGGCGGGCGAGACCCGCCTGCGCCAGGTGCTCGGCAACCTGCTGGCCAATGCCCTCGATGCCCTGACCGAAAAGGCCAACCCCCGCCGCCTGTGGCTAAGTGCCGAGCAGCGCGACGACTGCGTCTATCTGTACATTCGCGACAACGGCCCCGGCTTCAGCCGCCAGGCCCTGGAGCATGCCAAGGAGCCATTCTTCACCACCAAGACCCGCACCCAGGGCCTTGGCCTGGGCCTGGCCATCTGCGAAAGCCTGATGCGCACCCTGGGCGGTGAACTGCTGCTGGCCAACCACCCGGAAGGCGGTGCACTGCTGACCTTGCAGCTGCGTGTGGCCGCGCCTGGCGCTACTTTGCCCAATTCGGAGGACCCCTCGGCATGACCACCGCGACACTCATCGACAGCCAAGCCCAGGTCATCCTGGTCGACGACGACCCGCACCTGCGCCAGGCCCTGAGCCAGACCCTGGACCTGGCCGGGCTCAAGGTGGTCGCGCTGGCCGATGCCCAGGGCCTGGCCGAGCGCATCGAAGCCGACTGGCCTGGCGTGGTGGTCAGCGATATCCGCATGCCCGGTATCGATGGCCTGCAACTGCTGGAACAACTGCATGGCCGCGACAACGAGCTGCCGGTATTGTTGATTACCGGCCACGGCGATGTGCCGCTGGCGGTGCAGGCGATGCGTGCCGGTGCCTACGACTTCCTGGAAAAGCCCTTCGCCAGCGACGCCCTGCTCGACAGTGTGCGTCGCGCCCTGGCCTTGCGCCGCCTGGTACTGGACAACCGCAGCCTGCGCCTGGCCCTGAGCGACCGCCAGCAACTGGCCACCCGCCTGGTGGGCCAGTCGCCGGCCATGCTGCGCCTGCGCGAGCAGATCGGCGCCCTGGCCGGCACCCGCGCCGACGTACTGATCCTGGGCGAGACCGGCGCTGGCAAGGAGGTGGTGGCTCGCGCCCTGCACGACCTGTCCAGCCGCCGCGACGGCCCGTTCGTGGCAATCAACGCTGGCGCCCTGGCCGAGTCGGTGGTCGAAAGCGAGCTGTTCGGCCATGAGCCTGGTGCCTTCACCGGTGCGCAGAAGCGCCGCATCGGCAAGTTCGAGTTTGCCAATGGCGGCACGCTGTTCCTCGACGAGATCGAGAGCATGAGCCTGGATGTGCAGGTAAAGCTGCTGCGCCTGCTGCAAGAACGAGTGGTTGAACGCCTGGGCGGCAACCAGTTGATCCCGCTGGACATCCGCATCATCGCCGCGACCAAGGAAGACCTGCGCCAGTCCGCCGACCAGGGGCGCTTCCGCGCCGACCTATATTACCGCCTGAACGTGGCGCCGCTGCGCATTCCACCGCTGCGCGAACGCGGTGATGACATCCTGGTACTGTTCCAGCACTTCGCCGACGCTGCCAGCCAGCGCCATGGCCTGGCCCCGCACACCCTGCAGCCGGCCCAGCGCGCCATGCTGCTGCGCCACGCCTGGCCCGGTAACGTGCGCGAACTGCAGAACGCCGCCGAACGTTTCGCCCTTGGCCTGGAACTGGCCCTGGATGGCCAGACGGCACCGGCCGCGATGCCGGCGGTACCGATGCTGAGCGGCAACCTCAGCGAGCAGGTCGAGCAGTTCGAGCGCTCGCTGATCGCCGCCGAACTGGCCCAGCCCCACAGCTCCATGCGCAGCCTGGCCGAAGCGCTGGGCATCCCCCGCAAGACCCTGCACGACAAATTGCGCAAGCATGGCTTGAGCTTTGACGGCGGCAATGGCGGGCATGACGATCACGAGGACAACCGTTGATGAATAGCGATAGCCAGTATCTCCAGGCCGTGCTGCACGGCGACATCCCGCTGACCCGTGAAATGGGCCTGGAAGTGCTCGACTGGCAGCAGCACACCCTGCGCCTGCAACTGCCATTGGCGGCCAACGTCAACCACAAGAGCACCATGTTCGGTGGCAGCCTGTACTGCGCTGCCGTGCTGGTGGGCTGGGGCTGGCTGCACCTGCGCCTGCGCGAGCTGGGTATCGATGACGGGCATATCGTCATCCAGGAGGGGCAGATCAGCTATCCGCTGCCGGTGACCGGGGCGGCGGTGGCACGTTGCGCGGCACCGGACGAGAAAACCTGGGAGCGCTTCGTGGCGATGTACCAGCGTCGCGGGCGGGCGCGGTTGACGCTGGAAACCACGGTGAGCAATGCCGGCAGTGATGAGCCGGCGGTAAGGTTCAGCGGGCAGTACGTCCTGCACCGTTGATCGTGTGCGGCGGTCAGATCAGGCTCAGGAAGGCCTGGCGCCATTGCGCATTGGCCGGTAACGCCAGGAAGTGCGGGTTGAGCAATGACTCCCGTGGCGGGTAGCGGAACGGCAGGCCATCCAGCCCGATCACCTCGCCCCCGGCCCCTTCCACCACCCCCTGGGCCGCCGCCGTATCCCACTGCGAGGTCGGCGCCAGGCGCGGATAGCAATCGGCACTACCTTCCGCCAACAGGCAGAACTTCAACGAACTGCCGATGTTGGCCAGCTCCAGTTCACCCAGCGCAGCGCCCAGCCCGGCCAGCAACGCTTCCTGCTCCGGGCTGGAATGCCGACGGCTGGCCACCACGGTAAAGCGCCCACCCACTGGCGCAGAAGTGCGTACCTGGATGGGTTGGGCGGTTTCACCGGCCTCCGCACGCCAGGCGCCCAGCCCACGGCCACCGAAGTAGCTGCGCCCATTGGTTGGCATCGAAACCACGCCAAACACCACCTCGCCGTTTTCGACCAGGGCAATGTTGACGGTGAATTCCTCGCTGCCGGCAATGAATTCCTTGGTGCCGTCCAGCGGGTCGACCAGCCACCAGCGCTGCCAGCGCTGACGCTCGGCCAGCGGGATATTGCAGTCTTCTTCGGACAGCAGCGGAATTTGCGGCGCCAGCGCCAGCAGGCCATCGGCAATCACCCGGTGCGCCGCCAGGTCGGCGGCGGTCACCGGCGAATCGTCAGCCTTGCTGGTCACGGCGACATCGGCGCGCCAGAACGGCAGGATCGCCTCGCCGGCCTTGAGCGCCAGCTTGACCACTTCGTGCATCAATTGGAGATCGTTCATGCTTCCAGCAGCCCCCGCTGGATCAGCAGGTCACGTGCCAGGTACAGCGCCGCCAGGGCACGGCCCTCGGTGAACTGCGGGTGCATGGCCAACGCCGACAGCTCGCGCAGATTGACCTTGTCGACCCGCATCGGCTCCGGTTCGTCGCCCTCCAGGCGCTCCTCGTACAGGTCGCTGGCCAGCACCACCTGGATCTTCTGGCTCATGTAGCCCGGCGACAGCGACAGCTCGGTCAGGTGCTCCAGCTGGCGCGCACCAAAACCGGCTTCTTCCTTGAGTTCCCGGTCGGCTGCCGCCAGCACGTCCTCGCCCGGCTCGATCAGGCCCTTGGGCAACGACAGCTCATATTCATCGGTGCCGCCGCAGTATTCTTCCACCAGCACGGCGTGCTCGGCGTCGAGCATGGCCACGATCATCACCGCGCCGTAGCCATTGCCGCGCCCCACCAGGCGCTCGTAGGTGCGCTCATTGCCATTGCTGAAACGCAATTGCACGGCTTCGACGCGAAACAGGCGGCTGCTGGCGACGATTTCGCGGCTGAGGACGGTGGGTTTCTGGCGCATGGGGCGGCTCCTTGGCGTGAACGGGTTACTATACCGTGGCTTGCCGACTGATCGAGAATTTCCCATGCCTGTTCTTCCCTGGTCTGCCATCGATACTGTCCTGCTGGACATGGACGGCACCTTGCTCGACCTGCATTACGACAACCGCTTCTGGCTGGACCATCTGCCCCAGCGCTATGCCGAGCTGCACGGGGTAAGCCGGGCCATGGCGGAAATGGAATTGCAGCCGCTGTTCGAGCGCAATGCCGGTACGCTGAACTGGTATTGCCTGGACTTCTGGAGCCGCGAACTGCGCCTGCCGATTCGCGAACTGAAACGGGAAATCGCCCACCTGATCGCCTTGCGCCCGGATGCCGACACGTTCCTGGCGGCAATTCGCAAGGCCGGCAAGCGCGTGGTGATGATCACCAATGCGCACCGGGATTCACTGTCGCTGAAGCTGGAACGGGTGGAGCTGGGGCCGTATTTCGAGCGGCTCATCAGCTCGCACGATTATGGCTACCCGAAGGAGAGCCCGCAGTTCTGGGATGCCTTGCAGGCGGATATCGGCTTTGCACCGGAGCGCAGCCTGTTCATTGATGACACCCTGGCGATCTTGCGCAGTGCGCGGCGTTTCGGCGTGGTGCATCTGCTGGCGGTGCGCCAGCCAGATAGCCAGGCGGGGCCGCGGGATACCGAAGAGTTTGCCGCCGTCGAGGATTATCGGGAATTACTGGAAGGCCTGTAATGGCCTTGTCGCCGGCAAACCAACCCCCACAGGTACTGCACCTGCCTTGTAGGCGATGCAACACTTTGTGGGTGCTGGCTTGCCAGCGATAGGGCCGGCCCAGGCTGGCGCGATCAGTCCGGGATCCGCAGCACCTGCCCCGGGTAGATCTTGTCCGGGTGCTTGAGCATCGGTTTGTTGGCCTCGAAGATTTTCTGGTACTTGTTGGGGTCGCCGTACACCTTCTTCGAAATCGCACTCAGCGTGTCGCCCTTCTCCACGGTCACGAACCGCGCCGCCTGCGCCACCGGCCCGGTTACGGTGATCTGGTCATCCACACTGGCCACACCGCTGATGTTGCCCGCCGCCAGGATGATCTTCTCCTTTTCCTCCTGGCTGGCCACCTCGCCCTTGAGGATGATCTTGTCGCCCTCGACCGTGGCGCTGATGTCAGGGTTACCCAGGCCGACACTTTCCACGTGCTTCTTCAGCTGTTCTTCGGCGTTGGCATTACCCGGGGTCAGCAGATCGATCAACTTTTCGCCCGCCTCTTTCACAAAACTGAACAGACTCATGACACTCTCCTTGTTGACGTGAAACCGTTGGACAGTGAAGTCTAGGCAAAGACTCCGCCTGCACACCCCATCGACGCGCTCTATCAAGGCATAGACCCTAGCGATTAGACGCCGCCGGCCCGCACGCCTAGGCTTGTGCTATCTGATAGCTGCCGATAGCTCCGACGAACAGCCAGCCCCGATGAAAAGCAAGCCTCCGCTCTGCGCGGCCTCGCCCTTGTCCATGCCCGCAGCCAGCAACACCTACGATTACGTCCAGCTCAACGACGCCCGACGCGACAGTACCCCCTTGGCCGAGGAAGTAGCCCTGGCCATTGCCTACAACGGCCTGAACCAGGCGGTGATGCTGGTCAGCCCCACCGACCTGGAAGACTTCGCGGTCGGTTTCAGCGTCGGCAGCGGTATTGTCGAAGGCACTGCAGAAATCTACGACCTGAAACTGTCCGGCAGTGGCTCGGCGATGTACGCCGACCTGGAGATTTCCAGCCGTGCATTCTGGAACCTGAAGAACCAGCGCCGCCAGCTGGCCGGTACCAGTGGTTGTGGCCTGTGCGGAGTCGAAGCGCTGGAGCAGGCGTTGCCGGACCTGGCCGAGCTGCCTGGCGCCGCCTTGCCGCCTGCGCAATGGCTGGTCGGGCTGCGCGAACGCATCGATGCCTTCCAACCCCTCGGCCAGCATTGCGGCGCGGTGCACGCGGCGCTGTTCATGGACCGCAACGGCGAACTGTTGCTCGGCCGCGAAGACATCGGCCGGCATAACGCCCTCGACAAGCTGATCGGTGCACTGCTGCGCCAGGGCATCGACAGCCAGGGCGGCCTGGCCATCGTCACCAGCCGCTGCAGCCTGGAGCTGATCCAGAAGGTGCTGCGGGCCGGCATCCAGACCCTGGTCAGCCTGTCAGCGCCCACCGGCCTCGCCCTGCAATGGGCACGCAAGCACAACCTCAATCTCATCCATCTGCCCAAGCACAGCGCACCGCGGGTCTACAGCCCCGCGGCGGAGTCGTAACAGTCGTGACCTCGTACCAGCACTTCCCGGAAAACGCCCCAGCCTCACCTCCTCGCTACAAGCCCTACCACGGCCCCGCCGGTGGCTGGGGTGCGCTGCGCAGCGTGGCCAAGGCCTGGGTCGGCAGTGATAACGCGCTGAAGAACATTCGCGCGCTGCTCAAGACCAACCAGAACGGCGGTTTCGACTGCCCCGGCTGCGCCTGGGGCGATTCGCCGGAAAGCGGCATGGTCAAGTTTTGCGAGAACGGCGCCAAGGCAGTGAACTGGGAAGCGACCAAGCGCCGCGTCGACGCAGCCTTCTTCGCCCGCTACAGCGTCACTTCGCTGCTGGGCCAGAGCGACTACTGGCTTGAATACCAGGGGCGCCTGACCGAACCGATGGTCTACGACGCCCCCAGCGACCGCTACCTGCCGATCAGTTGGGATGCCGCCTTCGCCATGATCGGGCGCGAACTCAACAAGTTGGCCAGCCCCGACCAGGCTGAGTTCTACACCTCGGGCCGCGCCAGCAACGAAGCGGCGTACCTGTACCAACTGTTCGTGCGTGCCTATGGCACCAACAATTTCCCCGACTGCTCGAACATGTGCCATGAGGCCAGTGGTGTGGCCCTTGCGCAAAGCGTCGGGGTGGGCAAGGGCACCGTCACCTTCGACGACTTCGAACACGCCGATGCGATTTTCGTCTGGGGCCAGAACCCGGGCACCAACCACCCGCGTATGCTCGACCCGCTGCGCGACGCGGTGAAGCGCGGTGCCCAGGTGGTGTGCGTCAACCCGCTCAAGGAGCGTGGCCTGGAGCGCTTCCAGCACCCTCAGCACCCACTGGAAATGCTGACCAACAGCGACCGCCCGACCAATACGGCGTTTTTCCGCCCGGCCCTGGGCGGCGACATGGCGATGCTGCGCGGCATGGCCAAGTTCGTGCTGCAGTGGGAACGCGAAGCCCAGGCCAAGGGCGAGCCGGCGGTGTTCGACCACGCCTTCATCGCCGAGCATGGCCATGGTGTCGACGACTACCTGGCGGCGGTGGATGCCACGCCGTGGGAACACATTCAGGCGCAGTCCGGCCTGCCCCTGGCCGATATCGAACTGGCCGCGCGCATGTATTGCCGTGGCAAGCGGGTGATCATGTGCTGGGCAATGGGCATCACCCAGCACCGCCATTCGGTGCCGACCATCCAGGAAATCGTCAACCTGCAGCTGTTGCGCGGCAACATCGGCGTGCCTGGCGCCGGCCTGTGCCCAGTGCGTGGCCACAGCAACGTACAGGGTGACCGCACCATGGGCATCAACGAGCGCCCGCCAGTGGCACTGCTCGATGCCATGGAAAAGCGCTTTGGCTTCGCCGTGCCACGGCACCCTGGCCACAACACCGTCGAAGCGATTCACGCCATGCTCGAGGGCCGGGCCAAGGTGTTCATCGGCCTGGGTGGTAACTTCGCCCAGGCAACACCGGATACTGAACGTACCGCCCAGGCGCTGCGCAACTGCGAACTGACCGTGCATATCAGCACCAAGCTCAACCGCAGCCACCTGGTGCACGGCAAGCAGGCGTTGATCCTGCCGTGCCTGGGGCGTACCGATATCGACCTGCAGGCCGAAGGGCCACAGGCGGTGACGGTAGAGGACTCGTTCAGCATGGTCCACGCATCCAACGGCCAGCTGCAGCCGCTGTCACCGCAGATGCGCTCGGAGCCTGCGGTCATCGCCGGTATCGCAGCCGCTACCTTGGGCAACAACCCGGTTGATTGGCGTTGGCTGGTGGCCGACTACGATCGTATTCGCGACCTGATTGGCGACACCATCGCCGGCTTTTCCGGCTTCAACCAGCGCCTGCGCCAGCCGGGCGGCTTCTACCTGGGCAACAGCGCTGCCGCCCGCGAATGGAAGACCAGCACCAGCCGCGCCAATTTCAAGGCCAACCAGCTGCCGGACACGCTGCTCGACGAGCGTGTCCGCGCCAGCGGCCAACTGCCGGACCTGATCATGCAGTCAATGCGTTCGCACGATCAGTACAACACCACCGTCTACGGGTTGGACGACCGCTACCGCGGTGTGCGCGGCCAGCGCGAGGTGTTGTTCGTCAACGAAGCCGACATCCTTCGCCTGGGCTTCCAGCCGGGGCAAAAGGTCGACATCGTGTCGTTGTGGGGGGATGGGCATGTGCGCCGGGTGCAGGGTTTCACCCTGCTGGCCTTCGACATCCCGGCAGGGCAGGCGGCGGCTTATTACCCAGAGGTAAACCCGCTGGTACCGCTGGAGAGCGTTGGTGATGGCAGCTACACACCGACATCGAAGTTCATTGCCATCAAGCTGGAGCGAGCGCAGGGCGACGGGCGAATCCTCTAGACTGCGCCGGCCTGTTCGCGACCAAAGCCGCTTGTACAGGTGCAGCGTCAAGTCGAAGCCGTGTGTAGGAGCGGATTTATCCGCGAAGCAGGCGACGCGGTGGATGGCACCGGCTGTGCCGCCCGCCAAAAACGAAAAAAGCCCTGTTCCAGTGCGGTTCAGGGCTTCGTCATAAAAGTCTCAGACAGCGAAAAATAGCTAAAGTTTCACAGCAAATACAGTAACTTAGAGAATTGTGTACAACTCGTGTTACTCGTCGGATTTCCATTGCCAGGCGAGCTTGTTAGCCTCAAATTCGCCTCGTCATCCCTATGAGGCTCTCTTGATGAAGAAGTACTCCTCGATACTGTTGTTGTCTTTCAGCTTGCTCAGCGGCGTTGCCATGGCAGGCGGCACCACCGAGGCCGGCATTGGCGGCGCATTGGGTGGGGTACTGGGCTCTGTCGTGGGCAACTCCATCGGTGGTAGCACAGGCGGCGCAATTGGTGCGGGTCTCGGCGGCGCAGCCGGTGGTGCCCTGGGCGCCGACAAACGCCAGCGCGGTGAGGCCGCAATCGGCGGCGCACTGGGCGCTGCAGGTGGCAACGTGGTCGGTCGCTCCATGGGCGGTACCACCGGTAGCTATATTGGCGCAGCAGCCGGTGGTGGTGCCGGTGGCGCACTGGGTAGCTACCTGGGCAAAGAGGCCGACGAAGACGATTACCACGATGGCCGACGCTATCGTCGCGGCTATGACGACGACCGTCGCCACTGGGACAATGGCCACCACTACGGCCACCGCAAGCACAGACGCCACTGGCGCGACTAACGCCTGAGGGCTTTGCCCCGGCAACAAAAGCCCCGCCCCTGCCAGCGGGGCTTTTTCATGCCTGCTGTTCCTGCATCACGCCGGACAGGATCATTTGCAGCGTCTCTGGCAGCATTACCGGCCGGCCGCTGGCGCGCTCGACGAACACCTGTACCACCGTCCCTGCCGCGCATGCTTGCGGCTCACCCGGGCGAAACAGCGCCAGGCGGTACTCCACCGTACTGCCCGCCAGGCGCGCGGCCCCCAGCCCGACTTCCAGCACATCCGGAAAGCCCGGCAACGCATAGAAATCCGCCGCAGAACTGACCACGAAGGCTGCCAGTTCGCCATCGCGCAGGTCCAGCTCGGCCTGTTCGACGAGAAACGCCTGGATAGCGGTTTCGAAGAAGCC
The DNA here is from genome assembly GCF_014269185.2 of Pseudomonas oryzicola. Lineage (NCBI taxonomy): Bacteria > Pseudomonadati > Pseudomonadota > Gammaproteobacteria > Pseudomonadales > Pseudomonadaceae > Pseudomonas > Pseudomonas oryzicola. The sequence continues at coordinate 84,826 of NZ_JABWRZ020000005.1, read as the reverse complement.
GTGCACGGTGGCCCCGGCAATGTGGCCGTTCAGGTCATTGTCCTGCGGGCGGGTGAGGATGGGGTGGAAGTGGGAGAAGGCAGTGCGTTGAGGGGATTCGGTCATTGTTCTGGCTCTTGTCTTCGCATTGGATGCTGACAGTGAAACAGAAAAACCTGACTTTCGCTGCCTGTGCCGCTCCTCCAAGGGCGTGTGGAGGAGAAACAAAAAGCCGCCCCGAGGGGCGGCTCCTGGTTGCAACCAGCGGCAGCTTACAGCTGCGGGCCAGCGGCCTTGATGGCGTCGGAAACTTCGAACTTCTTGAAGTTTTCGATGAACAGCTTGGCCAGGCCCTTGGCAGCCTCGTCGTAGGCAGCCTTGTCAGCCCAGTTGGTGCGCGGGTTGAGCAGCTCGGCTTCAACACCCGGAACAGCCTTCGGCACGTCCAGGTTGATGATGTCCAGGTGCTCGGTTTCGGCACCAACCAGCGCGCCGCTCTGGATCGCAGCGATCACGGCACGGGTGGTCGGGATGCTGAAGCGCTTGCCAACGCCATAGCCACCGCCGGTCCAGCCGGTGTTGACCAGGTAGACCTTGGAGTTGAAGCCGTTGATACGCTTGATCAGCAGCTCGGCGTATTCACCAGCCGGGCGCGGGAAGAACGGGGCGCCGAAGCAGGTAGAGAAGGTCGACTTGATGCCGCCGCCCGAACCCATTTCGGTGGAACCGACCAGCGCGGTGTAGCCGGACAGGAAGTGGTAGGCCGCCTGCTCGTTGTTCAAGATCGACACCGGAGGCAGAACACCGGTCAGGTCGCAGGTCAGGAAGATCACTGCGTTCGGCTCGCCGCCCAGGTTCGCTTCGGAACGCTTGGCCACGTGCTCCAGCGGGTAGGCCGCACGGCTGTTCTGGGTCAGGCTGACGTCGGTGTAGTCGGCGTGCTTGTTGGCGTCGAGGACGACGTTTTCCAGCACTGCACCATGCTTGATGGCTTTCCAGATGACCGGCTCGTTCTTCTCGGAAAGGTCGATGCACTTGGCGTAGCAACCACCTTCCATGTTGAAGACCACGCCCTCGCCCCAGCCGTGCTCGTCGTCACCGATCAGGTAACGGCTTTCGTCGGCCGACAGGGTGGTCTTGCCGGTGCCGGACAGGCCGAAGAACAGGGTCACGTCGCCTGCTTCGCCGATGTTGGCGGCGCAGTGCATCGGCAGCACGTCGGCAGCCGGCAGCAGGAAGTTCTGCACCGAGAACATGGCTTTCTTCATTTCGCCGGCGTAGCGCATGCCAGCGATCAGCACCTTCTTCTGGGCGAAGTTGATGATCACGCAGCCATCGGAGTTGGTACCGTCACGCTCCGGCTCGCACACGAAGTTGGCAACGTTGAGGATCTGCCACTCACCGCGGCCAGCCGGGTTGTACTGCTCCGGGTTGATGAACAGGCAACGACCGAACAGGTTCTGCCAGGCAGTCTGGGTGGTCATCTTCACCGGCAGGTAGTGCTCGGCTGCCGCTCCTACGTGAACGTAGGAAACGAAGTGATCCTGGGCGTTGTTGAACGCCTCGACGCGGTCCCACAGGGCATCGAACTTGTCGGCCGGGAACTTGCGGTTGATCGGGCCCCAGGCAATGGCGTCCTGGGTGGAAGGTTCTTCGACGATGAAACGGTCAGCCGGCGAACGGCCAGTACGGTGACCAGTCTCCACGACCAGTGCACCAGTATCGGCTAGTACGCCTTCACCGCGTTGCAGCGCTTCTTTTACCAGCTCATCGACGCTCAGGTCGGTGTACACGGTGTTGTTGGCTTGCGTCATGAGATACCCCATCCGGCCCGAGGCCGAGTGCTCCAAACGTTTTGTAGTTGTCTCGAAAAAACTACTACAGCGAAAAAAGTGGCCGGATTATGCCAGAAACGCCCAAAAAAAGTAGGCCCCTCCTGTCAGAACTGCGCTTTTGCGCAATTCGACAGGAAATTGTCCTGTAGTTAAACGTTTCAGTGGCGAGTTTCTGAGGCTACGTCCGTGCCGCCACCGGCAAACAATTGCGCCACGTCACTGGCATCGAAGAAATAGCGCTCGTTACAGAACTGGCAATCGATCTCGACCTGCCCGCCGCACTCTTCGACCAAGGCCTTGGCGTCCTGCTCGCCCAGACTGACCAGCGCATTGCCGGAACGTTCACGAGAGCAACTGCAATTGAAGCGCAACGGCTGGATGTCGAACAGGCGCACGGCATCCTCGTGGTACAGGCGGTGCAGCAAGGTTTCGTTGTCCAGGGCCCACTCATCGGCCTTGAGCGTGGTGGCCAGGGCTACCACGTGCTGCCAGCTCGCTTCGCGCTCTTCATCGTCGGGCTGGCGATCGCGCGGCAGTTGCTGCAGCAGCAGGCCACGGGCCTTGCCGCCTTCGGCATGCAGCCAGAAACGGGTATTGAGCTGTTGCGACTGCACGAAGTAATTGGTGAAGCACTCCGCCAGGTTGGCGCCATCGAGGTCGACGGTACCCTGGTAACGCTGGCCCTTGACCGGGTCGATGGTCAGGGTCAGGTGGCCATCGGGCATCAGCTGCGACAGGGTCGCATCGGCCGGGATCTGGTCCGCTTCGTAGCGGGCCATGCCGCGGATGTCGCGATCACCGGAACATTCGACCATCAACAGCGGGATCGGCCCCTCCGAACGCGCCTGCAGAATCAGCAGGCCGTCGAATTTCAGCGCCCCTACCAACAGGGCAGTGGCGGACATCAGTTCACCGAGCAACGTCTGCACCGGCAGTGGGTACTCATGACGCGCCAGCACCGCGGCGTAGCTGTCATCGAGAGACACCCACTCGCCGCGCACATCGCGCTCGTCGAAGATGAAACGTTGGGTGAAATCGGTATCAGGCAATTCGCTCATAGGTTTTGGCTATCTGAGAATAATGACAAAATGGTTACAAGGGTTGTCGAAAATCGAGCGAGAACCCCGTTATAGAGCGCTTACGATGCGCTCCGCGTCCTGTTTGCAATAGAGGTATTTTATGGACAATCCACCACTGTTCCAAGCAAGGTGGTCCTTCGGGCCATTGGCAGCCTGCACGCTGCTTCCCATCGTCCTACTGTGTTTCTGGTTATGGCCCGTTGGCCAGATCCTGTGCCTGACTTTCGACGAATGGCTGTTTCACAGCCTGAATGCACCGCTGGCAGAAAATGCCACGTGGCGCTACATCTGGACGCTCGGCAGCCTGCGCCCCTTCGACGTCGTCGTCGGCCTGATCCTGCTGGCAGTGCTTGTCCGCGGCGACTGGGTATTCAAGGCGGCACAGGTTCGCCAAGCCTTTTTCGGCTTTCTGGTCACGCTTGTCCTCTTAGTGGTGATTCGCGCGCTGTTTTCCAAGTGGGTGGCTGCAATGGGCTGGCAGCACGACAGCCCATCGATGGTGTTCGACAACGTCGTGCACCTGAGCGATTACTATCCGAACCTGGAAAAGGCCTGGGAGCTGAAGGACCGCTCAAGCAACAGTTTCCCCGGCGACCACGCCTCGGTTCTGCTGATCTGGGCGCTGTTCATGAGCGTATTCAGCCGGCGCCTGGTGCAGTACCTGGTGATCTGGGCACTGGCGCTGCTGTTCATGCTGCCGCGCCTGGTGGCTGGTGCCCACTGGGGGCAGGACGACTACATCGGCGGGTTACTGATGGCGCTGCTGGCGTTGGGCTGGAGCTGTTACACGCCGCTGGCGGCCAAGGGCAGTGCGGCGCTGATGCGCTGGACAGCGCCGTTGTTCAACCTGCTGGGCAAATTACCGTTGGTCGGACGGATGGCCGTCATCCGTTAAGACCACGTGGCAGCTGGCTTGCCAGCGATGGGGCGCAAAGCGCCCCCGCTATTCAAAGCTGCCATGCAGTTGGTGAATCTGCCGCCGCTGCTTCTTGGTCGGCCGGCCATCGGTAGTCACGCCCATGGCCCCTGCCTTGCGCATTTCCGCCGCCTGCTCACGCCGGCGCACGCTCTCTTCGGTTTCTTCGTACAACGTCTGCGCCTCCGGCGCCCCACGCCTCACCACCGACAGTGCCTTCACCACCACCGTGCGTTCATCGAACCCCGTACGCAACACGAATTCGTCGCCGACCCGCGGCTCCTTGCCCGGCTTGCAGCGCTCGCCGCGGCAATGCACCTTGCCGCTCTCGATCGCCGCCTTGGCCAGTGCGCGGGTCTTGTAGAAGCGAGCCGCCCACAGCCATTTGTCCAGGCGGACCTTGTCGTCGTCTTCGGCTTTGTATGCCATCCCGCTACCTCGAATGCTGTGTTTCATCGAACTGTACTACCGTAACGATCGGATGCAAAAAATCCCCGCCGTGCTTACAGTTCAACACCTCATCAGCAGGGTGCGCTTCGTGAAGACATTTGACCATTTGACTGTGATCGGCCTGCGCGAGTGGGTAGCCCTGCCCGACCTTGGCGTGGCCGGGTTGCGCGCCAAGATCGACACCGGTGCCAGCACCTCCAGCCTGCATGCCACCGAAATCGAACCGTTCGAGCGTGACGGTCAGCCCTGGGTCCGCTTCACCGCCCACCTGGGCTCGGTAGTGCAGTTGCGCCATCGTCGGTGCGAGGCACCACTGGTGACCATGAAGACCATCAAGAGCTCCAACGGCCAGGCCCAGACCCGCTATGTCATCCGCACGTCACTCGCACTGGGCGATGGTGTGTGGGAGGTGGAGTTCACCCTGGCCTGCCGCAAGAACATGCGCTACCGCCTGTTGCTGGGATCCAAGGCGCTGATCCACGGCCAGTTGGTGGTCAACCCCGGGCTGAAATACGTACAAGACAAACCGGCCTTCCCGGCCACCCTTTCCCCTGTCACAGGTGCTGCATGAAGATCGCTGTGCTGTCGCGCAATCCGCGTCTGTATTCCACCCGCCGCCTGGTCGAAGCCGGAACCCAGCGGGGCCACGAAATGGTGGTGATCGATACCCTGCGGGCCTACATGAACATAGCCAGCCACAAGCCGCAGATTCACTACCGCGGCAAACCACTGGAAGGGTTCGATGCGGTGATCCCGCGCATCGGGGCCTCGGTAACCTTCTATGGCTGCGCAGTGCTGCGCCAGTTCGAGATGATGGGCGTGTATCCGCTCAACGAGTCGGTGGCGATTGCCCGCTCGCGGGACAAGCTGCGCTCACTGCAATTGTTGTCGCGGCGTGGCATCGGCCTGCCGATTACCGGCTTCGCCCACTCGCCGGACGATATTCCCGACCTGATCCAGATGGTCAACGGCGCCCCGCTGGTGATCAAGGTGCTGGAAGGCACCCAGGGCATCGGCGTGGTGCTGTGCGAAACCACCAAGGCGGCCGAGTCGGTGATCGAGGCGTTCATGGGCCTGAAGCAGAACATCATGGTGCAGGAGTACATCAAGGAAGCTGGCGGCGCGGACATCCGCTGCTTTGTGGTCGGTGACAAGGTCATCGCCTCGATGAAGCGCCAGGCCAAACCCGGCGAGTTCCGTTCCAACCTGCACCGTGGTGGCGTGGCCAGCCTGATCAAGATCACGCCGGAGGAACGCATGACCGCCATCCGCGCGGCCAAGGTGATGGGGCTGAGCGTGGCGGGTGTGGATATCCTGCGGTCCAACCATGGGCCGCTGGTGATGGAGGTGAACTCGTCGCCGGGGCTGGAGGGCATCGAGGTGACCACCGGCAAGAACGTGGCGGCGATGATCATCGAGCATCTGGAGAAGAATGGCGGGCCTAATCAGACCCGGACCAAGGGCAAGGGTTGATTCAATGCTGTAACGGCCTCTTCGCGGCTAAAGCCGCGAAGAGGCCAGTGACCCTCACACGGCATTGCGCGGCAGCAACAGCCCCAAAGGCAGCCTTACCCGCGCCTCGATGCCGCCACCGGAACGGTTGCGCAGTTCCACATTGCCGCCATGCTGCGCCGCGATCCGCTTGACGATCGCCAGCCCCAGCCCGGTGCCCTTGCCACTGCGCGCCCGGTCGCCGCGAATGAACGGGTTGAAGATGGTTTCCAGCTCCGACTCGTCGATCCCCGTGCCGCGATCCAGCACGCTCAGCACCACGTACGGCGCACTTTCGTCACCCGACACATAGGCGGCCACCTCCACCCCCTTGCCGGCATGGTGCAAGGCGTTGCCAATCAGGTTGCCCAGCATGCGCTTGAGCGAAACCCGGCGCAGCGGGAACGGCGGAATCGGCTCCAGGCACAGGCGCACGCGTTCTTCCGGCTGGTTGTAAGGCGCCACCACTTCGCGCACCAGGTCGGCCAGGTCGACCTCTTCGAGCGGTTCGTCACGACCATCGCGAATGAAGGCCAGGAACTGATCGAGGATCGCATCCATGTCCTCGATATCCCGAACCATGTCTTCACTCAGCTCGCTGTCACTGTTCAACAAGGACAGGGACAGGCGCAAGCGTGTCAGCGGCGTGCGCAGGTCGTGGGACACCCCCGCCAGCATCAGTTCGCGCTCGCGCCCGGCCTGCTCGACATCCTCGGCCATCTGGTTGAAAGCCTTGTACACCTCGGTCATCTCGCTGGGCGTATCGCTGATCGGCAGGCGCACACTGCGCCCCTGGCCCAGCAGGCGGGCGGCGAACACCAGGCGCTTTAGCGGCTGGTTCAACTGACGCACGAAGATCCAGGCCGACGCGGTGGACAGCAAGCCAATGGCCAGGAACCAACCCAGCACGTTCCAGATCTTCTGCCCACGCAGCGGGTGCGGGTACAGCGGCACTTTCAGCCAACCGGGGCCCAGGCTCGGCGCGTTGACCCACAACGCCGGTGGCGCGTGAATACGCAGGCGCACCTCGGTGTCATCGCCCAGTTCGGCCTGCATCTGCCGTTGATAGATTTCACTGTAGGGCCAGTGCTGCTCGCCCTCGGGCACCCCCGCGCCGGTAACCCGGATAAGGCCCGCCGCTTCGGCGATCTTGTCGCGGTTTTCTTCGTCGGCAGCCCAGTAGGCGCGCAAGGTCAGCGCGACGCCGTGGCTGTACTGACGGTCGACCAGCACGTCCTCGTTCATCAACAGGTAGACCAGGGTCAAGGCCTTGGAGAACAGGACGACGATCAACACCAGCCACAGCGTGCGGGCGAAGAAGCTTTGCGGAAACCACAGCGGTGTCTTCATCGACGGCGAGGCATCATTTGCCGGCGTTTCCGTCCGGTACGAACACGTAGCCCACGCCCCAGACAGTCTGGATATACCGCGGCTTGGACGGGTCCGGCTCGATCATGCGGCGCAGGCGCGAGATCTGCACGTCGATGGAGCGCTCCAGCGCATCCCATTCGCGGCCACGGGCCAGGTTCATCAGCTTGTCGCGGGTCAGCGGCTCGCGTGCATGCATGACCAGCGCCTTGAGTACGGCGAACTCACCGGTGGTCAGCATGTGCACCTCGTCGCCACGCTTGAGTTCGCGGGTAGCCAGCGACAGCTCGTAGTCGCCGAAGGTGACCGACTCGTCTTCACTGCCCGGCGCACCCGGCACGCTCGGGGCCTGGCGGCGCAGAACGGCCTTGACCCGGGCCATCAGCTCGTCCGGGTTGAACGGTTTGCCGAGGTAGTCGTCGGCGCCCAGTTCCAGGCCCTTGATGCGGCTGAGCTCGTCGCCCTTGGCGGTGAGCATGATGATCGGGATCTGGTTGTTCTGCTGGCGCAGGCGCTTGCATGCCGACAGGCCGTCTTCACCAGGCAGCATCAGGTCGAGCACGACCAGGTTGAACACCTCGCGCTGCAACAGGCGGTCCATTTGCTCGGTGTTGGGCACTGCGCGGGCGCGATAGCCCTTGCTGGCGAAAAAACGCTCCAGCAAGCTGCTCAGCCCCGGGTCGTCATCGACGATGAGAATCTTTTCACCTTCAGCGGTGTTTGGCGTGCCGGTCATGAATTACTCCTCTGGTATCGCCGCGCATTATGGCGTAGCCATTGCTGCACGTTGCGTGAGCATTGTTAGCAGATTTTTCCCCTGGCGCCAGTTCCAACTGGCCGGGCGCCATCACCGCAAGGCGGTTGCGATGGGTATAATGCGCGGCTTTCATCCAGCGCCGCCGGGCGAAAGGCCCACAGGCGACCCCCGTATTAATCAATGTCAGGTGGTTTACATGGACAGCATCAACAGCCGTATCGCCGAGGAACTGGGCGTACGCCCCCAGCAGGTCGAGGCGGCCGTGGGCCTGCTGGACGAAGGCTCGACCGTGCCCTTCATTGCCCGTTACCGCAAGGAAGTGACCGGTAGCCTGGACGATACCCAGCTGCGCCATCTGGAAGAGCGCCTGCGCTACCTGCGTGAACTCGACGAGCGCCGCGCCAGCATCCTGGCCAGCATCGAGGAGCAGGGCAAGCTGACCCCGGAACTGGCCCGCGAGATCAAGCTGGCCGACACCAAGACCCGCCTCGAAGACCTTTACCTGCCGTACAAGCAGAAGCGCCGCACCAAGGGCCAGATCGCCCTGGAAGCCGGCCTCGGCGAGCTGGCCGATGGCCTGTTCAACAACCCTGACCTGGCCCCGGAAAGCGAAGCCGCACGTTTCGTCAACGCCGACAAAGGCGTGGCCGACGTCAAGGCGGCGCTGGAAGGCGCCAAGTACATCCTGATGGAGCGCTTTGCCGAAGACGCCGCCCTGCTCGACAAGCTGCGCAGCTTCCTCAAGCAGGAGGCCGTGCTCAGCGCCCGCGTGGTGCCGGGCAAGGAAGAGGAAGGCGCCAAGTTCCGCGATTACTTCGCCCATGACGAACTGCTGCGCAACGCGCCGTCGCACCGTGCCCTGGCGATTTTCCGCGGGCGCAACGAGGGCGTGCTGAGCGCCTCGCTCAAGGTTGGCGAAGAACTGCCTGGCACCCTGCACCCCTGCGAGCTGATGATCGGTAACCACGTCGGTATCGAGAACCGTAACCGCCCGGCCGACAAGTGGCTCGGCGAGGTGGTGCGCTGGACCTGGAAGGTCAAGCTGTACACCCACCTGGAAACCGACCTGTTCGGCGAGTTGCGTGACAACGCCGAAGGCGAGGCGATCAACGTGTTCGCCCACAACCTGCACGACCTGCTGCTGGCCGCCCCGGCCGGCCCGCGCGCTACCCTGGGCTTCGACCCGGGCCTGCGCACCGGCTGCAAGATCGCCGTGGTCGATGCCACCGGCAAGCTGCTGGACCACACCACGGTCTACCCGCACGCGCCGAAGAACGACTGGGACCGCACCATTTCCATCATGGCCGCGCTATGCGCCAAGCACTCGGTGGAGTTGATCGCCATCGGCAACGGTACCGCCAGCCGCGAAAGCGACAAGCTGGTGGCCGAGCTGGTCAAGAAGTACCCGGCGCTGAAGATTACCAAGGTCATGGTCTCCGAAGCCGGCGCCTCGGTGTACTCCGCATCGGAGTTGGCTGCCCGCGAATTCCCGGACCTGGACGTGTCGATCCGTGGCGCTGTTTCCATCGCCCGCCGCCTGCAGGACCCGCTGGCCGAGCTGGTGAAGATCGACCCGAAATCCATCGGCGTCGGTCAGTACCAGCACGACGTCTCCCAGGTGAAGCTGGCACGTGGCCTGGACGCGGTGGTCGAGGACTGCGTGAACGCCGTGGGTGTCGACGTCAACACCGCCTCGGTGGCACTCCTGACCCGAATTTCCGGCCTCAACGCCACCCTGGCGCAGAACATCGTCGCCCACCGCGATGCCAACGGCCCGTTCGCGACCCGCGCGGCGCTGAAGAAAGTCAGCCGCCTGGGTGAAAAAACCTTCGAACAGGCCGCCGGCTTCCTCCGTGTGATGAACGGCGACAACCCGCTGGACGCTTCCGCAGTGCACCCCGAGGCCTACCCGCTGGTACAGCGCATTGCCGCCGACACCGGCCGCGACATCCGTTCGCTGATCGGTGACAGCAGCTTCCTCAAGCGCCTGGACCCGAAGCAGTTCACCGATGAAACCTTCGGTCTGCCGACCGTCACCGACATCCTGCAGGAACTGGACAAGCCTGGCCGTGACCCGCGCCCCGAGTTCAAGACCGCCACCTTCCAGGACGGCGTCGAAGACCTCAAGGACCTGGAGCCGGGCATGATCCTCGAAGGCGTGGTCACCAACGTCACCAACTTCGGCGCCTTCGTCGACATCGGTGTACACCAGGACGGCCTGGTGCACATCTCGGCGCTGTCGGAAAAGTTCGTCAAGGATCCGCGTGAGGCGGTCAAGGCCGGCGACGTGGTCAAGGTCAAGGTCATGGAAGTGGACATCCCGCGCAAGCGCGTCGGCCTGTCCATGCGCATGAGCGACACCCCCGGCGAGAAGGTCGAAGGCAACCGCGGCGGCAACCGGGGCACAGGCGCCAACCGTCAGCAGCAGGCGCCGCGCCAGCGCGAGACCGCCACTGCCGCCCCGGCCAACAATGCCATGGCCGCGCTGTTCGCCAATGCCAAGCAACTGAAGAAGAAGTGATGGACGTTCCCGGCGAATACGTCGAAAGCGCTTTCAGCCAGCTTCTCGGCTGCCGCCTGCAACACCTGGAGCCTGGGGTTGCCGAGGTAACCCTGGCGCTCGGGCCGCACTTGCGCAACCGTGGCCAGAAGCTGCACGGCGGGGCCATCTTCAGCCTGGTGGACATCGCCATGGGCCTGGCTTGCTCGGCCAGCCATGGCTTTGACCAGCAAAGCGTGACCATCGAGTGCAAGATCAACTACATGCGCGCCGTCAGTGACGGCGAAGTGCTGTGTACTGCCCGCGTGCTGCATGCCGGGCGACGCACCCTGGTGGTCGACGCCGACGTAGTCCAGGGCGACAAACTGGTCGCGAAAGCGCAAGGAACCTTCGCAGTTCTCTAGCTCACCAAGCGTTATGTGCGGTATTTTCGGCAACAACCGGGGGCTGCGAAGCGGCCCCCGAAGTCGGCGCTGCGCAATGCCGGAACCGCGTAAACCAGGCGACAACGCCAGTTCCTTTTCCCACTACCCTTGTAGACCGTCTTTTCTACCCCCATATTGGGGCGACTGACGCGTGAAGGAATACATCTTGAGCGAACTCCTCAACCGCCGCCTGAGCCTGCTCGGCGCCAATCTCCCCCTGCTCAAGCAGTGCCTGCACGGTATTGAGCGCGAATGCCTGCGTGTGACCAACGAAGGTCGCCTGGCCCAGACCCCGCATCCGCAAGCCCTGGGGTCGGCGCTGACCAACGAGCAGATCACCACCGATTATTCCGAGTCGCTGCTGGAGTTCATCACTCCGGCCCTGTCCGACCCGGCCAAGGTGCTCGAAAGCCTCGAGGAGACCCACCGTTTCGTCTATAGCAAGCTGGGCGACGAATACTTGTGGAGCCCATCGATGCCGTGCACCCTGCCGGCCGAGGAAGACATCCCGATTGCCGAATACGGCAGCTCCAACATCGGCAAGCTCAAGCACGTCTACCGCAAGGGTTTGGCCCTGCGTTACGGCCGCACCATGCAGTGCATCGCCGGTATCCATTACAATTTCTCGCTGCCGGAGGCACTGTGGCCGCTGTTGCGCAGCGCCGAAGGCAGCAGCGAGAGCGACCGCGACTACCAGTCGTCGGCCTACATCGCGCTGATCCGCAATTTCCGCCGCTACAGCTGGCTGCTGATGTACCTGTTCGGCGCCTCGCCGGCCCTGGACAAAGGCTTCCTGCGAGGCCGCCCGCACCAGCTCGAAGAGCTCGACGCCGAAACCCTGTACCTGCCCTATGCCACCAGCCTGCGCATGAGCGACCTGGGCTACCAGAGCAACGCCCAGGCCGGCCTCACGCCGTGCTACAACAACCTGGCCAGCTACACCGACAGTCTGCGCAAGGCGGTGGGCACGCCCTACCCGCCCTATGTTGAAATCGGCACGCACGTGGATGGCGAGTGGGTGCAGCTGAACACCAACATCCTGCAGATTGAAAACGAGTACTACTCGAACATCCGCCCCAAGCGCGTCACCTACACCGGCGAGCGGCCAATCCAGGCCCTGACCTCGCGCGGCGTGCAGTATGTGGAAGTACGCTGCCTGGACATCAACCCGTTCCTGCCGGTGGGCATCGACCTGACCGAGGCGCGCTTCCTCGATGCGTTCCTGCTGTTCTGCGCGCTGGAAGACAGCCCGCCACTGGATAATGGCGAATGCGGCCAATGCACCAACAACTTCCTGACCGTGGTCAAGGAAGGCCGCCGCCCGGACCTGGAACTGCAGCGCAATGGCCAGCCGATCGGCCTGAAGGCCTGGGCTGGCGAGCTGCTGGGGCGCATCCGCCAATTGGCCGATCTGCTCGACCAGGCACATGGCGGTGACGAACACGCCAAAGCCCTGGATGCGCAGCAGGCCAAGGTCGACGACGCCTCGCTGACCCCATCGGCCCAGGTGCTGGCGCGCATGACCGAGCATGACGAAAGCTTCGTCAGTTTCGCCCTGCGCCAGAGCCGCATCCACGCCGAAACCTTCCGTGAGCAACCACTCCCGGTCGAGCGCCAGCAGGCCTTCGAGACCCTCGCCCGCGAATCGCTGGCCGAGCAGTCGCGCCTGGAGCAGCAGGAGGTCGGCGATTTCGACTTGTTCGTCGGCGCCTACCAGGCCAGTATCCTGGCGATCAGCAACTGATGAACCGCAGCGCCACCCCGCGTAAGCCACGCGCCAGCAGCCAGGCCAGGATCGAGGCGATCCTGGGGGCTGCACGCGAGCTGCTGGCCGAACAAGGGGTAGCCGCCCTGTCGATCTACAGCGTGGCCGAGCGCGCTCAGATCCCGCCATCGTCGGTGTATCACTTTTTCGCCAGCGTGCCAGCCTTGCTGGAAGCGTTGACCGCCGATGTGCACCGTGCCTTTCGCGAAGCCCTGAGCGCGCCGATCGACGGCGGTGAATTCAACACCTGGCATGAGCTGTCCCGGCTGATCGAGCAGCGCATGCTGGACATCTACAACGAGGATGCGGCAGCACGGCAGCTGATTCTGGCTCAGCATGGGTTGAGCGAAGTGGTGCAGGCCGATCGGCAGCACGACATGGAGCTGGGTGACTTGATGCACAAGTTGTTCGATCAGCATTTCCACCTGCCGGTGATGCCAGTGGATGTCGATGTCTTCGCCCTGGCCATGGAACTGAGCGACCGGGTGTATGCGCGATCGGTGCAATTGCATGATGCGATTACCCCGCGCATGGCCGAGGAAGGCAAGCGGGTGTGCGAGGCGTATCTGGGCTTGTACCTGCCGCCGTTTCTGGCCAAGCGCTAAGTTTCGGGGCCTCATCGCCGGCAAGCCGGTTCCCAGTAGGCTTTAGCCGCGATCACCGGCACAGCCGGTGCCAGCCCCCGCGTCGCCTGCTTCGTGGATAAATCCGCTCCTGCAGCTGCCTGTTAGAGGGGACAGGGCTGCCAAGCAGCCCCCTGAACCCCATCACAGCTTGGCGATGGACACTTCAGTCGACTTCACGAAGGCGATCACTTCACTGCCTACCTGCAGCTCCAGCTCACGTACGGAGCGGGTGGTGATGACCGAAGTGACGATGCCCGAGGCAGTCTGCACGTCGATTTCCGACAGTACCGGGCCTTCGAGAATTTCCTTTACGGTGCCTTTGAACTGGTTGCGAACGTTGATGGCTTTGATGGTCATGATGTCATTCCTTCTTTGGGGGCTTCTGCGGGTTCAGTGCGCCCAACGCAATTGCGTGGGCAAAGGGGCAACAGGATCCGGTTCGGGCGCGGCGCCCGGGGCCGACAGAACACGGTTGAGCACTTCGCTTTCCAGCGCGGCCAGGCGGTGCGAACCCCGCGCCCGGGGCCGCGCCAGGTCGACAGTGAGGTCGAGCCCGACCTCGCCGTCCTCGATCAGGATCACCCGGTCAGCCACGGCTACCGCCTCGCTGACATCGTGGGTGACCAGCAGCACGGTGAAGCCGTGCTGGCGCCACAGGCGCTCGATCAGTTGCTGCATCTCGATACGGGTCAGTGCATCCAGCGCACCAAGCGGCTCGTCCAGCAGCAGCAGGCGCGGTTGATGGATCAGCGCCCGGGCCAGGGCCACGCGCTGCTTCTGCCCACCGGAGAGCGCTGCCGGCCATTCGTTGGCGCGGTCGGCCAGGCCAACGGCCTCCAGGGCTTCCAGCGCACGCGGGCGCCAGTCGCCAGAGAGGCCCAGGCCGACGTTGTCGATCACCTTCTTCCATGGCAACAGGCGTGCGTCCTGGAACATCAGGCGGGTTTCTTCGCGGGCCTGTTCCAGCGGTGCGGCACCGGCCAGCAGCTGGCCGGCAGTGGGCTGGTCGAGCCCGGCCAGCAGGCGCAGCAAGGTGCTCTTGCCGCAGCCACTGCGGCCGACGATGGCGACGAACTGGCCAGCCGGAACATGCAGCTCGATGCCCTTCAGCACTTCGCGCTGGCCAAAGGTCTTGCGCAGGCCGCTGGAAGCCAGCGGGATACCACGCAACAGGCGTGGCGGCTGTTCCTTGAGCATGGTCATGCGCCCTCCTTCTTCGCCACTTGATAAGCCGGGTGCCAGCGCAGCCACACGCGCTCCAGGCCGCGAGCAGCGAGGTCGGCAAGCTTGCCGAGCAGGGCGTACAGGACGATGGCCAGTACCACCACGTCGGTCTGCAGGAATTCCCGGGCATTCATTGCCAGGTAGCCGATGCCGGCGTTGGCCGAGATGGTTTCGGCAACGATCAGGGTCAACCACATGAAGCCGAGAGCGAAACGCACACCGACCAAGATCGATGGCAAGGCACCCGGCAGGATTACCTGGCGGAACAGGCTGAAGCCGGACAGGCCATAGCTGCGCGCCATCTCCACCAGCGCCGGGTCGACGTTGCGGATGCCGTGGTAGGTGTTCAGGTAGATCGGGAACAGCGTGCCCAGCGCGACCAGGAAGATCTTCGCCGACTCGTCGATACCGAACCACAGGATCACCAGCGGGATCAGCGCCAGGTGCGGCACGTTGCGGATCATCTGCACCGAGCTGTCGAGCAGGCGTTCGCCCCAGTTCGACAAGCCGGTGATGAAACCCAGCACCAGGCCGATGCTGCCGCCGATGACGAAGCCCAGCCCGGCACGCCAGCCACTGATGGCCAGATGGGTCCAGAGCTCGCCACTGCGCACCAGCTCGACGCCGGCGCTGACTACGGCGCTGGGCGCCGGCAGGATACGGGTCGACAGCCAGCCAGCACTGACCGCCAGCTGCCAGGCGGCCAGCAGCAGGATCGGCAGCGCCCACGGCGCCAGGCGTTGGCCAAGGCTATCTGAAATTGCACGACTCATGACCTGGCCCTCAGCTTTGCGCAACGGACTTGGGCAGAATGTCGTTGGCCACCATCTCGCCGAACGGGCTCACGTAGCCGCCGGCACTGGCTTGCTCGGGGCGCTGCACGTCCAGGTGCGGGAACAGCAGCTCGGCCACCCGGTACGACTCTTCCAGGTGCGGGTAACCGGAGAAGATGAAGGTGTCGATGCCCAGCGCGGCGTATTCCTTGACCCGCGCCGCAACGGTCGGGCCGTCGCCGACCAGCGCGGTACCGGCACCGCCACGCACCAGGCCGACGCCGGCCCACAGGTTGGGGCTGACTTCGAGTTTCTCGCGGCTGCCGTTGTGCAGCGCCGCCATGCGCTGCTGGCCGACCGAGTCGAAGCGCGCCAGCGAGGCCTGGGCGCGAGCGATGGTGTCGTCGTCCAGGTGCGAAATCAGCTTGTCAGCGGCAGCCCAGGCTTCTTCGTTGGTTTCCCGCACGATCACGTGCAGGCGGATGCCGAAGCGCACTTCGCGGCCCTGGGCAGCAGCTTTTTCACGTACCTGGGCGATCTTTTCCGCGACCGCGCTGGGCGGCTCGCCCCAGGTCAGGTACAGCTCCACCTGCTCGGCAGCCAGGTCCTGGGCGGCTTCGGAGGAGCCGCCGAAATACAGGGGCGGGCGTGGTTGCTGGATCGGCGGGTACAACAGCTTGGCGCCCTTTACCTGGATATGCTTGCCGTCGTAGTCGACCACCTCGCCTTCCAGCACCTTGCGCCAGATACGGGTGAACTCCACGGACGCTTCATAGCGCTCCTGGTGGTCAAGGTGCAGGCCATCCCCGGCCAGCTCGTCCGGGTCACCGCCGGTCACCAGGTTGAACAGCGCGCGGCCATTGGACAGCCGATCGAGGGTGGCCGCCTGGCGTGCCGCCACGGTGGGCGAAATGATGCCGGGGCGCAGGGCGACCAGGAACTTCAGGCGCTGGGTCACCGGGATCAGCGATGCCGCGACCAGCCAGGAGTCCTCGCAGGAACGCCCGGTAGGGATCAGCACGCCAGCAAAACCGAGGCGGTCGGCCGCCTGGGCGATCTGCTGCAGGTAGCCATGATCGACAGCGCGGGCGCCATCCGAAGTGCCCAGGTACTTACCATCACCGTGCGTGGGCAGAAACCAGAAAATGTTCAGGCTCATTGGAGTCGTCTCCTCAAGGGGGGCTCAGCCAGGGCAAGACCCCGGCGCAGCAAGTCAATCAAGGCGCACTGGCGACCTTGGCCGGGGGTGTCCAGATCGCGTCCTTGATGCTCAGCGGCTTGGGTATCAGCTTCAGTGCCTGGAACGTGTCGGCGATCTTCTGTTGCGCGGCCACCACTTCCGGGGTGAGCGCTGCGGCGCCATAGCCCTGGCGCTTGACCGCGGTCAGGGTGATGTCGGCGGGCAGGCCCAGCAGCGGTGCAACCTGCTCGGTCACCTGCTGCGGGTTGGCCTGTGACCACCGGCCGACCGCACGGACTTCTTCGATCAGGGTGTTGATCACCGCCGGATGCTGGGTCGCATAGTTGCGGGTCGCGAGGTAGAACTGGTGGTTGTCGACCAGCCCTTTGCCATCGCGCAGGGTGCGCGCCTGCAGCTGTTGTTCGGCAGCCGCCTGGTAGGGGTCCCAGATCACCCAGGCATCGACGCTGCCGCGCTCGAAGGCGGCGCGGGCGTCGGCCGGTGGCAGGTAGACGGGCTGGATGTCGCTGTACTTGAGGCCGGCATCTTCCAGCGCGCGGACCAGCAGGTAGTGCACGTTGGAGCCCTTGTTGAGGACGACTTTCCTGCCCTTGAGGTCCTTGACCGACTGCACCGGCGAACCCTTCGGCACCAGGATCGCCTCGCTGTGCGGCGCTGGTGGCTCATAGGCGACGTACAGCAGGTCGGCACCGGCGGCCTGGGCGAACACCGGCGGCGTTTCGCCAGTGACACCGAAATCGATGGAGCCGACATTCAGCCCTTCAAGCAGCTGCGGGCCGCCGGGGAATTCGGTCCACTGCACCTGCACGCCCTGCTCGGCCAGGCGCTTCTCCAGCGTGCCTCTGGCCTTGAGCAGCACCAGGGTGCCGTATTTCTGATAGCCGATACGCAGGCTCTCGGCCTGGGCTTGGGTTATGGCGCCGAAGGACACAGCCGCCGCAAACAGGGCGACCAGACCGCGACGCAAGAAGACTGTGCGCATGGCGCTCTCCTGTGCGATGGGGTTCGGGTTGCACCTGCTTGCCTCGTTGTCGGGCGAGTAAGGTGGTGAAACAAGTGATGCCGGTCAGATGCTCCAGCGAGCGCTGATCAGGCGTTCTTCCAGCACGCCGGGGGCCACGGGGCGCGGCCGGCGGGCCAGGGCGACGTGGAAGGTCTCCAGCGAATCCTGCAGGCGTTGTTCCAGCGCTGGTGCCAGCTGCGCGGGTTTGCTGCCATCTGCGTAGGCAATCTGGCTGTCGTCGGCGAAGATCCCTTGCAGGGTCTCCTGCGCCTTGAGTGCCGACAGCACGGGTTTCAGTGCGTAATCCACCGCCAGCATGTGGGCGATACTGCCGCCGGTGGCGACCGGCAACACGATCTTGTTGGCCAGGGCCCGCTCGGGCAGCAGGTCGAGCAAGGTTTTCAAGGCGCCGGCAAAAGATGCCTTGTACACCGGGGTGGCAACGATCAGGCCATCGGCCTGGGCTACCAGTTGCTGGAAATGCTGCACCTGCGGGCTGTCGAAACGGGCATGCAGCAGGTCTTCGGCGGGGAAGTCGCGTACCTGGAACGTCACCACTTCGACACCACGATCCTGCAGCCACTGGCGCGAACGCTCCAGCAGCAAGCCGGAACGTGAACGGGTACTGGGGCTACCACCGATTGAGACAACCAACATTGCAGCGTTTCCTTGGCTGGGTTGGGAGTGACATTACCAGTGCAGCCATATATCTAGAAATCATATTTTTTTATTTGTTTATTCCATTATGTTTTTATACAGACGGCCCGCGAAAAGGCTGATGCAATTGCCACAGGCATAAAAAAGGGCCGTCGAAACGGCCCGAATATCCCTGCTATGGCTAAGAGCAATGCAACGAGGAATTCTTTAGCGATTGGGCTGCGGAGTCAGACGCAAGTAGGGTTTGACTGCCCGGTAACCTCTGGGGAAACGCTGCCTGATCTCCTCTTCGTCCTTCAGCGAAGGCACAATCACCACCTCGTCACCGTCCTGCCAGTTACCAGGCGTGGCCACCTTGTGGTTGTCGGTCAGTTGCAGCGAGTCGATCACCCGCAGGATTTCGTTGAAGTTGCGTCCGGTACTGGCCGGGTAGGTGATGGTCAGGCGCACCTTCTTGTTCGGGTCGATAACGAATAGCGAGCGCACGGTGAGGGTGTCGCTGGCATTCGGATGGATCAGGTCATACAGGTCGGACACCTTGCGGTCGGCGTCGGCGATGATCGGGAAGTTGACCACGGTGTTCTGGGTCTCGTTGATGTCCTCGATCCAGCGCTGGTGCGAGTCGACAGGGTCGACCGACAGGGCGATGGCCTTGACCCCGCGCTTGGCGAATTCGTCCTTGAGCTTGGCGGTGAGGCCCAGCTCGGTGGTGCACACCGGGGTGAAGTCGGCCGGGTGGGAGAACAACACGCCCCAGCTATTGCCCAGCCATTCGTGGAAACGGATCTTGCCTGCGCTGGAATCCTGTTCGAAATCGGGGGCGATATCGCCGAGTTTGAGGCTCATGGGCTGCGGCTCCTGTGCTGTGTTCTGTAGTGCATGGAGTGAATGTGCCTGTACTCGGAGAGAAATAAAAAGAATAAATAACGATTTATTTATAACTCCAAGGAATTATCAACGACAGGCATAAAAAAAACCTCGCACTAGGCGAGGCTTTCTTTGTGACTACGGCTTACAGGAAGCTGTAAGTGTAGTTCACGATGAAACGAGCCTGATCCTGGTCGGCGCTGCTCTCGCCGGACCCACGGTAGACGCCTTGGCGCAGGCTGAAGCCCAGGCCTTTGAAGGTGCCTTCCTGAAGGGTGTAGTCGATGCGCGCATCGCGTTCCCATTCGTTGTAGGTGCCGTTGCCCGACTTGTTGCGGATATCGTCACCACGCAGATAAGCAAGCGATGCCTTCAGGCCTGGCACACCCAGGGCCGCGAAGTCATAGGAGTACTGACCGAAAGTGGTGTTTTCGCCAGCACGAGCGAACTGGTTGATCATGCTGTCGGTGAACAGGTAGAAGCTGGAACCACCAGCGCCTTCCGAGGTGCCGCTGTCGTTGCTCAGGCTACCCTGGTTCAACCATACGAAGCCGCCGTCGTCGCCCACCTGCTGGTGACCGACCATCAGCGCGTGGCCACCCAGGGTATAGGTGAACATGGCCGACCAGGTCTTGTTGTCGATCTCGCCGGTGTTCTTGGCATAGCCACCGTTGTTGTTGAAGTTGTAAGCGCTGTCGTTGCCATTCTTGCCGTCGCTGCTGCTGTCGAAGTAGCGCAGGTCGGTCTTGAACGACTGGTCGTCAGCGATCTTGAACACGTGGGTGGCGCCCAGGAAGTGCTGCTTGTAGAAGTCTTCCAGGTTCGAGTAGTAGTACTGCAGGGTCAGGTCTGGAGTGAGCTTGTAGTCCAGGCCGCCGTAGCGGAACTTGTTGCTTTCGGCATTGGAACCGGCAACAGACAGACCGGTACGGTTGCTCGAAGCACGGCCCATGGCATGGGTCAGCTGACCGGCGTTGATGGTCAGGTTGTCGATTTCCTTCGACTGGATGGTGCCACCCTCGAAGGTTTGTGGCAGCAGACGACCATCGTTGGAAACCAGGATCGGCAGGTTCGGTGCGAGCGCGCTACCGAAATGCGCTTCGGTCTTGGAGAAGCGCGCCTTGGCATTGGCACCGAAACGGGCCCACTGGGCGGCGGAACCTTTGCCGTCATCCGGGAAGAAGCCGGACTTGTGGTAACCCTCGCCGCCATCCAGGTGAATACCCCACAGCGCCTGGGCATCAACACCGAAGCCTACGGTGCCTTGGGTAAAGCCCGAGATGTAGTCGAGCTTGAAGCCTTGGCCCGACTCACGCTGGTCCGGACGCTCTGCACCCGGTTTGGCGTGATCTTCACGGTTGTCGTTGTTGAAGTACATGGTGCGCGAGCTGAGCGACAGTTTGCTGTCTTCAACGAAACCGGCAGCGCCTGCTTGCTGGGCGAGAACCCCCAATGCCACGGCCAGGGCCAGGCTGGACTTGTACATATTTTGCTCCTCTACGTTCTAATTCTTGTGTATCTCTGGCGGCAGGATCTGTTGCCCCGCTCACCGTGGATTGGCGATTTAGTCCCAAAGCGTGACCATTAAGTCAATCGTTTCTAAACGTTTCGCGACTTTGGTCTAAGACGCCCCCTGCGCTACAGGATAATGACAATCCTATAAATCCAAAATGACCGTTTTATGAATTGGTAAGATTTTTCTGGAATATGTTAGGAACTGTTACAGCCATTCGTAGTAACAACGGGACCATTAATAACCAATAGTTATTTGCAAACGTTTGCTCATAACCTAATTCCACATCGTTCTATCAGGACGGAAAAGCCTAGCAGCACTTCCAGATCGTGCCACTGAGTGAGGTCAGCTTGCCCGGGCTCGCGGTAGCAGCCGTGATTCAAGCGATTAGCTCCTAAGCTAATGCAAAAAAGTTATTTATTTTGCTTTTCTTAGATCATTTAGCCTTTTCGCCATCTATCACACCGATTGCTGACGAGAGGTTCACCATGATCCCGCACGCTCCGTTGCGCCTGTTCGCCGCCCTGGCCCTCGCCAGCGCCAGCTGGCTGGCCCAGGCTGCCGGCCTGACCGTGGCCTACCAGACCACCGTCGACCCCGCCAAAGTCGCGCAGGTCGACGGCAATTATGAAAAAGCCAGCAAGGCCAGCATCGACTGGCGCAAGTTCGATAACGGCGCTGACGTAATCACGGCCGTGGCCAGCGGCGACGTACAGATCGGCTACCTGGGCTCCAGCCCGCTGGCCGCCGCCGCTACCCGCAAGCTGCCGGTCGAAACCTTCCTGATCGCCACGCAGATCGGTGCCGGTGAGGCACTGGTCGCCCGCAACGGCATCAACACGCCGCAGGATCTGGTCGGCAAGAAAGTCGCCGTGCCGTTCGTTTCCACCGGCCACTACAGCCTGCTGGCAGCGCTGAAAAGCTGGAACATCGACCCGTCCAAAGTGCAGATTCTCAACCTGGCACCGCCAGCAATCATTGCTGCCTGGAAACGTGGCGACATCGACGCTACCTATGTATGGGACCCGGCCCTGGGCGTGGCCAAGGAAAACGGCAAGGTACTGATTACCTCGGGCGAGCTGGCTGAAAAAGGTGCGCCGACCTTCGACGCGTGGATCGTTCGCAAGGACTTCGCCGCCAAACACCCGGACGTGGTCAAGGCCTTCGCCAAGGTCACCCTCGACGCCTATGCCGACTACCGCAAAGACCCGAAAGCCTGGCTGGCCAACCCCGACAACGTTGCCAAGCTGGCCAAGCTATCCGGTGCCAAGCCCGCGGACATCCCGCTGTTGCTGCAGGGTAACGTCTACCCGCTGGCAGCCGACCAGGCCAGTGCCCTGGGCACGCCGACCACCCAGGCGCTGACCGACACGGCCAGCTTCCTCAAGCAGCAAGGCAAGGTCGACGCGGTACTGCCGGACTATGCGCCATACGTCAGTGCCCAATACCTGCCCAACTGAACCTGCAGAAACCGACCGGAGCCTGCCATGGCCTTGCTCGAACTGGAGCGCGTCAGCGCACAGTACCCCGGCGCCGCTACCCCGGTGCTGGCCGACATCAACCTCAGCCTGGGGCCACGCCAATTGCTGGTGGCCCTGGGGCCTTCCGGCAGCGGCAAGACCTCGTTGCTCAACCTGATCGCCGGCTTCGTCGCCCCCAGCGGCGGGCGCATCACCCTGGACGGCGTGCCCGTCCAGGGCCCCGGAGCCGAGCGTGGCGTGGTGTTCCAGGACGATGCCCTGCTGCCCTGGCAGAACGTGCTGGCCAATGTCGCCTTCGGCCTGGAACTGGCCGGCATGCCCCGCGCCGAGCGCGAAGCCAAGGCCCGCGAAATGCTGGCCCTGGTCGACCTCGACGGTTTTGCCGAGCGACGTATCTGGCAATTGTCCGGCGGCCAGAAGCAGCGCGTGGGCCTGGCTCGGGCGCTGGCAGCCGACCCTCGGGTACTGCTGATGGACGAGCCGTTCGGCGCGCTCGATGCCTTTACCCGCGAGCAGATGCAGGAGTTGTTGCTGCAGGTGTGGCAACGCACGGCCAAGCCGGTGTTCCTGATTACCCATGACATCGAAGAAGCGGTGTTCCTGGCCAGCGAGCTGGTGCTGCTGGCACCCAACCCAGGTCGCGTGGTGGAACGCCTGCAACTGGATTTCGGCCAGCGCCATGCGGCCGGCGAACCGGCCCGGGCGATCAAGTCCGACCCGGCCTTCATCGAAACCCGCGAGCATGTGCTGGCGCGGGTGTTCTCGCAACGGCAAAGCCTGCAGGAGCGTGCATGAGCAGCCTGGACCTGCCGGTTACCGGCAAACACAACACCCAACCCCGGCCAGTCGCGAGGCTGCGCGCCCCCCTGGCCACCCGCTGGATCAGTACGCTGACCCTGGCCGGCCTGCTGCTGGCCTGGTGGCTGGTGACCGCAGCCGGCTGGATCGAGCCGCTGTTCCTGCCCTCGCCGGCCGATATCGTGGCCAGGGCCTGGACCTTACTGACCCAGGGCTACATGGACGCCAGCCTGTGGCAGCACCTGGGTGCCAGCCTGGGACGCATCGGCGTAGCCCTGCTGGCCGCCACCCTTACTGCCATTCCGGTGGGCATCGCCATCGGCTACAACCGTGTTGCCCGTGGCATTCTCGACCCGTTGATCGAGTTCTACCGGCCAATCCCACCGCTGGCCTACCTGCCACTGATCGTCATCTGGTGCGGCATCGGCGAGCTGTCGAAGGTGCTGCTGATCTACCTGGCGATCTTCGCGCCCATCGCCATTGCCACGGCCACCGGCGTGCGCACGGTCGACCCGGCCAAGCTGCGCGCGGCGCAATCATTGGGAGCCACCAGGGCCCAGCTGATCCGCCATGTGATCCTGCCCAGCGCCTTGCCTGACATCCTCACCAGCCTGCGTATCGGCCTGGGGGTTGGCTGGTCGACCCTGGTGGCCGCCGAGCTGATCGCGGCGACCAGCGGCCTGGGCTTCATGGTGCAGTCGGCGGCGCAGTTCCTGGTAACCGATGTGGTGCTGCTGGGCATCCTGCTGATCGCCCTGATCGCCTTCGCCCTAGAGATGGGCCTGCGCGCCCTGCAACGCAAGCTGGTGCCTTGGCACGGGCAAAGCCACTGAACCCTGTTGACCACGCCAGCAACCTGGCGCCAGATTGAAGAGACCGACATGAGCCTGACCATCACCCCACTCAGCCCGGCGCTCGGCGCCCAGATCAGCGGCGTGGACCTCAGCCGCGACATCAGCGCCGCGCAGCGCGACGCCATCGAACAGGCGTTGCTGCAGCACCAGGTGCTGTTCTTCCGCGACCAACCGATCACCCCGCAGCAGCAGGCACGCTTTGCTGCCCGCTTCGGAGACCTGCACATCCACCCGATCTATCCCAATGTGCCGGAGACCCCGCAGGTGCTGATCCTCGATACGGCGGTCACCGATGTGCGCGACAATGCCGTGTGGCACACCGATGTGACCTTCCTGCCGACCCCGGCACTGGGTGCGGTACTCAGCGCCAAGCAGCTGCCGGCCTACGGTGGCGATACCCTGTGGGCCAGCGGGATCGCGGCCTTCGAAGCGTTGTCGGCGCCCCTGCGCGAGATGCTCGACGGGCTCACTGCCACCCACGACTTCACCAAGTCGTTTCCGCTGGAGCGCTTTGGCACCACGCCAGAAGACCTGGCGCGCTGGGAAGCCACACGGCGCAACAACCCGCCTTTGTCGCACCCGGTGGTGCGTACGCATCCGGTGAGCGGGCGCAAGGCGTTGTTCGTCAATGAAGGGTTCACCACACGCATCAATGAGCTGAGCGAGCTGGAAAGCGAAGCACTGTTGAAGCTGCTGTTCGCCCATGCCACGCGGCCTGAGTTCAGCATTCGCTGGCGCTGGCAGAAGAATGACGTGGCGTTCTGGGACAACCGCGTGACCCAGCACTTTGCCGTGGATGACTACCGGCCCAATCGGCGGGTCATGCACCGGGCGACCATTCTTGGGGATGCGCCTTTCTAACACGGCCCTGGGGAGGCCTTCGACCTCCTTTCGCCCACAAGGCCGCTCCTGCAGGGGATCGTATACCTGCGCAGCAACGGCCTTGTGTAGCGCTGGGCCGCAAAGCGGCCCCAGCGGGTTACCTGACCAGATGCAGGAACTGCATGTGCCGTTCGTACTGGTCGAGGATATCGTTGATGATCTGCTCCCTGCTGTAGCCCACCAGGTCATAGTTCTGGCTGCCTTCGCTCAGGTGCACCTCTGCCCGGTAGTAACGACGGTTCTTCAACTCCTGGGTGCCCAGCCCACCGAGGGCGAACGATGGCGTGAAGTAGCCACGCATCTGCACCTGGTAGATGAACGGCTGTTCTTCGCCATGGCCAATCTTCAGGCTGACGTTGTCATGGCTCGGGTCGTCCTGGGTAATCAGCACCAGGCCCTTCTGCTCGAATACCTCGCGCACATCGGCAATCGCCGGGCGCACCACGTCGTCCATGAAGCGGTACACCTCGTCGCGCGACGGGAAATGCACCGCCTGGCTCAGGCGCTGGCGCCAGCCGCCGCGTCCGCGACGTGACTGTGCGAACGGGGCCAGCGAGTGCATCTGCGCGATCTGCCGTTGCGACTCCAGGTAGAACGCCTTGTGCAGCCCCCACATCATGCACAGCAAGATCAGCGAGAACGGCAGCGAGGTCAGCACCACCGCCGATTTCAGCGAATCGATGCTGCCGGCGAACAGCAGCGCACTGGTGATCAGTGCCGTCATCGCGCCCCAGAAGATACGCAGCCAGTTCGGCCCGTCCTCGTCGGCATCCCCCCCGGTTGCCGACAAGGTCGACAGCACTACGGTGCCCGAGTCGGCCGAAGTGACGAAGAACACGAAGCTGATGAACACCGTCACGGCGATCACCGTCTTGCTCCAGGGGTAGCTTTCCAGCAGCAGGTACAAGCTCATCGCCGGGTTATCCAGCGCCGACTGGCCCAACGCGGTCATGCCATGGTTGATGACCTGGTCCAGGGCACTGTTGCCGAAAATCGACATCCACGCCAGGGTGAAGCCCAGCGGAATCAGCAGTACGCCGAAGACGAATTCACGGATGGTGCGGCCGCGGGAGATACGGGCAATGAACAGGCCCACGAACGGTGCCCAGGCAATCCACCAGGCCCAGTAGAACACCGTCCAGCCGCCCAGCCAGCCATTGTTCTCGCCGTAGGCATACACATCGAAGCTCTTGCGCGGCAAGGCTCCCAGATAATCGCCAAGGTTCTGGATCAAGGTGTTGAACAGGTGCTGGGTCGGCCCGGCGAACAGCACGAACAGCAACAGCGCGCAGGCCAGGAACAGGTTGATGTCGCTCATCACCCGCACGCCCTTCTCCACCCCGGCGACGGCCACGGCGACCGCCGCGCCCATCATCAGGACGATCAGCAGCACTTGCACCCACTGGCTATGGCTGATGCCGAACAGGTAGTCGAGGCCGGCATTCAGGTGCAGCACGCCAAAGCCCATGTCGGCACCCAGGCCGAACACCGTGGCAATGATGCCAAAACCGTCCACCGCGTAGCCGATCGGCCCGTTGATGCGTTTGCCGATCAGCGGGTACAACGCCGAACGCAAGGCCAGCGGCAAGTTGTGGCGATAGGCGAAGTAGGCCAGGGCCATGCCGACGAAGGCGAACACGCCCCAGCCATGCAGGCCCCAGTGCAGGAACAGGATCTGCATGGCCTGGCGCCCGGCCTCGGCCGTGCCCGCCTCGCCCTGGGGCGGCTGCAGCATGTGGGTCAGCGGCTCGGAAACGCAGAAGAAGAACAGGGTGATGCTGATACCGGCGGCGAACAGCATGCCAGCCCACGACAGGTAGCTGAACTCGGGTTCGTCGTGGTCGGCACCGAGCTTGATCTTGCCGTAGCCGGACAAGGCGGTGACCACCACGAAGACCAGGTACAGCGTCATCGCCAGCATGTAGTACCAGCCGACCGTGTTGGCCGCCCAGTTCTGCGCCGCCAGCAACCAGTCGCCGGCACTGCGCGGGTTGGCAATGACCACGAGGCCGAAAAGCAGGATGAAACTCGCCGCGAAATAGAACACCGGGGGGTTCATGCGGATCTTGCCAGCGGCAAGGGATGGGATCGGTGCACTCATGGGCGGCGCACCTCGTCGAATGACGTAAGGTTCGGAATGAACGGGTTCAGCAAAGGAATCCTCCTGTTGAACACCGGCAGCGGACCAGCGTTTTTTCATTGAACAAGCGTTCAAGTTAAACATGGATAGGATTTCAATGCGAATCAGGGCGCTGATTGGCGCCCTTCTGTACCGGCCTTTTCGCGGGCTCACCCGCGAACAGGCCGGTACAGGCAACACCGGTTCAGTTCTTGTCCTGGCAATCCAGCTGCAGGTTGGCCTGGGTAATGTTGCTGTCGGCCGGCACGCTACGGGTCAGCCACACATTGCCGCCAATGGTCGAGCCTTTGCCGATGGTGATCCGCCCCAGGACCGTGGCGCCGGCATAGATGACCACGTCGTCTTCGACGATCGGGTGACGCGGCAGGCCTTTGTGCAGGGTGCCCGATTCGTCGCTGGGGAAGCGCTTGGCCCCCAGGGTCACGGCCTGGTAGATACGCACGCGCTCGCCGATGATCGCGGTTTCGCCAATCACCACACCCGTACCATGGTCGATGAAGAAGCTCGGGCCGATCTGCGCCCCGGGGTGAATGTCGATGCCGGTGGCCGAATGCGCCAGCTCCGAGCTGATCCGCGCCAGCAGCGGCAAGCCGGCCTGGTACAGGTGGTGCGCCAGGCGGTGATGGATGATCGCCAGGATGCCCGGGTAGCACAGCAGCACCTCGTCGACGCTGCGCGCCGCCGGGTCACCGTGGTAGGCGGCCAGCACGTCGGTGTCGAGCAGTACACGCAGGCCCGGCAGGGCGGCGGCAAAGCCCTGGACCAGACTCAGCGCATGGGCATCGACGCCGGCCAGTTCGGCCTTGTTTTGCCGCGCGGCATAGCGCAACTCCAGGCGGGCCTGGGCCAGCAAGGCGGTCAACGCGGCATCCAGGGTATGACCGACGTAGAAGTCTTCACTTTCTTCGCGCAGGTCGACAGGACCAAGGCGCATGGGGAACAGCGCGCCGCACAGTTGCTCGAGAATCTGCCGCATCGCCTCGCGCGAAGGCAACTCACGCCCGCCTTGCTCGCCACTGCTGCGGCCATTGCGCGTACGCCATTGTTCACGGGCACCGCGCAGACCGGCGACGATGCTCTGCAACTGCCAGCGCCCGGATGAAGGTTGTTCGCTCACGGTGTTCTCCTGCCTGAGTAGGCCAAACTTGTTTTTTGTATGCAGGCCACTCTACGGCAAATCCTTCCCTTGGAAAAAACAACGCTTTATTCCATCCTGCACTAAGTCAGGCATAAGCAGCGATGACGGGAGGAAGATACTCGCCTACCCTCAATGCAGCCGGCACTGACGCAAACACTAAAGGAAATAAGAAAATAATTTTTTATTATTTCCTGGCCTAAACGGCCAACCCTATAGTCGCCACCCACCACTGACAACAAGCGCGGGGCTTCCACATGTCGAAATTCGCCAAACCGCTACTCAACGCCAGCCTGGCACTCCTGCTGGGTGTCGGCCTGCTCAGCCAGGCCTTTGCCGGCGAGCAGCTCAAGACCATCCAGGAAAAAGGCGTGATCAACGTCGGCCTGGAAGGCACCTACCCACCGTTCAGCTTCCAGGACGAGAATGGCAAGCTGACCGGCTTCGAAGTCGAGCTGTCCGAACTGCTGGCCAAGGAACTCGGGGTCAAGGCCAAGGTACAGCCGACCAAGTGGGACGGCATCCTCGCTGCACTGGAGTCCAAGCGCCTGGACGTAGTGATCAACCAGGTCACCATTTCCGAGGAGCGCAAGAAGAAGTACGACTTCTCCGAGCCCTACACCATCTCCGGCATCCAGGCGCTGATCCTGAAGAAGAAGGCCGAGCAGCTGAACATCCACAAGGCCGCCGACCTGGCCGGCAAGAAGGTCGGCGTGGGCCTGGGCACCAACTACGAGCAGTGGGTGAAACAGGATGTACCGCAAGCTGATGTGCGCACCTATGAAGACGACCCGAGCAAGTTTGCCGACCTGCGCAACGGCCGTATCGACGCCATCCTGATCGATCGCCTGGCCGCACTGGAATATGCGCAGAAAGCCAAGGACACCCAGCTGGCCGGCGATGCCTTCTCGCGCCTGGAAAGCGGCGTGGCCCTGCGCAAAGGTGAGCCGGAACTGCTGGCCGCCATCAACAAGGCACTGGACAAGCTCAAGGCTGACGGCTCGCTGGCCAAGCTGTCCGAGAAATACTTCGGTGCCGATGTCACCAAATGATCGCTGAAAGCCTGCAACTCGTTGTCGATTCTGCGCCCTTCCTGCTGAAGGGCGCGGGTTATACCGTGCTGCTCAGCGTTGGCGGCATGTTCTTCGGCCTGCTGCTGGGGTTTGCCCTGGCGCTGATGCGGCTGTCGAAGATCCTGCCGCTGAACTGGCTGGCCCGAGTCTACGTGTCGTTCTTCCGCGGCACACCGCTGCTGGTGCAGCTGTTCGTGATCTATTTCGGCATGCCGCAGATCGGCATCGAGCTGGACCCGATCCCGGCCTCGCTGATCGGCCTGTCACTGAACATGGCCGCCTACATCTGCGAAATCCTCCGCGCGGCGATCTCCTCGATCGACCGCGGCCAGTGGGAAGCCGCCGCCAGCATCGGCATGACCCGCGTCCAGGCCATGCGCCGGGCAATCCTGCCACAAGCCTTGCGCACCGCCCTGCCACCGCTGGGCAACAGCTTCATCTCGCTGGTCAAGGACACCGCCCTGGCGGCGACTATCCAGGTGCCCGAGCTGTTCCGCCAGGCCCAGTTGATTACCGCGCGCACCTTCGAAGTGTTCACCATGTACGTGGCGGTCGCGGTCATCTACTGGGTGCTGTGCAGCATCCTCGCGCACTTCCAGAACCGCATGGAAGCGCGCGTCAACCAGCATGACCAGGAGCATTGAGCATGATTGAAGTCAAAGGCCTGACCAAGCGGTTCAAGGGCCAGACCGTGCTCAACGGTATCGACCTGACCGTGCAGCCGGGGGAAGTGGTGGCCATCATCGGCCCCAGCGGCTCCGGCAAGACCACCTTCCTGCGCTGCCTGAACCTGCTGGAAACCCCCGATGCCGGGCAGATCCAGATCGGTGACATCAGCATCGACGCCAACCGCCCGCTCGGTGGCCAGCAAAGCGCGATCCGCCGCCTGCGCCAGCAGGCCGGGTTCGTCTTTCAGAACTTCAACCTGTTCCCTCACCGCACGGCCCTGGAGAACGTCATCGAGGGCCCGGTGATCGTCAAGAAGACGCCTCGCGAGCAGGCCATCGAACTGGGCCGGCGTCTGTTGGCCAAGGTCGGCCTGGCGGGCAAGGAAGATGCCTACCCACGGCGCCTGTCCGGTGGCCAGCAGCAACGGGTGGCGATCGCCCGCGCCCTGGCCATGGAGCCGGAGGTGATCCTGTTCGACGAACCGACCTCGGCGCTGGACCCGGAGCTGGTGGGTGAAGTGCTGGCGACCATTCGCGGCCTGGCCGAGGAGCGACGTACCATGATCATCGTGACCCACGAGATGAGCTTTGCCCGGGACGTGGCGAACCGGGTGATCTTCTTCGACAAGGGGGTGATCGTGGAACAGGGCGAGGCCAAGGCGCTGTTCGCGGCGCCGAAGGAAGAACGTACCCGGCAATTCCTGCGCAAGTTCCTCGGGACTGCGGCTTCCGAGTAAACCTGTACCGACCCTCTTCGCGGGTGTGCCCGCGAAGAGGCCGGCACATCCTGAACAAATCCCTCCTTCTATACATATTCCAAAGAGTTAGTTCATAAACTTTTTATAAAGCATTAGGGTATATCCACCGGACCACCGGACCAGCACACATCCGTCGCAACCCGCTACCGCGACATAACTACTTTGTGAGGTCAGGAATGGTCAGGATCACAATCACCCCAGTGCGTAACGCCAGGGCATTGAGTGCAGCCAAGGAGCGGCACTGATGTCCAGCCAAGCCACTACCCGATTCCACAGCGATCTCGACAGCTCGCCGGTGCTGCTGCCAGCCAAGGTGCTGCGCAACGACGCCGAAGCCCTGCAAGCGGCCCGCGCACTGGCCGAGGTCGCCCGCGAGCAGGCCGCGCGCCGCGACCAGCAACGCAAATTGCCATGGACTGAAATCGAACAGTTCACCCGCAGCGGCCTGGGCAGCATCAGTGTTCCCAAAGCCTTTGGCGGCCCCGAGGTGTCATTCGAAACCGTGGCCGAAGTGTTCCGCCTGATCAGCGCCGCCGACCCGGCCCTGGGGCAGATCCCGCAGAACCACTTCGGCATCCTGCAACTGCTGCGCCTGACCGGTACCCAAGCGCAACAGGCGGTGATCTACCGCAGCGTGCTCGACGGCTGGCGCATCGGCAATGCCGGGCCCGAGCGCGGCACCAAAGACACCCTCACGCTCAAGGCCAGGCTCACCCGGGCCGGTGACGGCTATCGCATCAGCGGCGAAAAGTTCTATTCCACCGGTGCGCTGTTCGCCCACTGGGTGGCGGTCAAGGCGCTGGATGACGAAGGCCGCCAGCGCCTGGCGTTCGTCCGCCGTGGCAGCCCCGGGCTGCGCATCGTCGATGACTGGTCCGGGTTCGGCCAGCGCACTACCGCCAGCGGCACCGTGCTGCTCGACCAGGTACCGGTGGATGCCGAGCTGGTGATCGACAACTGGCGCCAGCGCGACATCGCCAATACCCAGGGCGCAGCTTCGCAACTGATCCAGGCGGCCATCGATGCCGGTATTGCCGAAGCGGCGATCGAGGATGCGATCACATTCGTCCGCGAGAAGTCGCGCCCATGGGTCGACGCAAATGTCGAACGTGCCAGTGACGATCCGTATGTGATCGCCGACGTCGGCCGCCTGCAGCTCGAACTGCACGCCGCCGAAGCGTTGCTGCGCAAGGCGGCGCGGGTCCTCGACGAAGTCAATGCGGCGCCGATCGACGCCGCAAGCGCGGCGCGCGCCTCGATCGCGGTGGCCGAGGCCAAGGTGCTGACTACCGAAATTGCCCTGCAGGCCAGCGAGAAGCTGTTCGAGCTGGCCGGCAGCCGCGCCACCCTTGCCGAATTCAACCTCGACCGCCACTGGCGCAACGCCCGCGTGCACACCCTGCATGACCCGGTGCGCTGGAAGTACCACGCGGTGGGCGCTTACCACCTCAACGGCACGCTGCCTGCGCGGCATTCCTGGATCTGATTTGCTGCCTTTGGGGCTGCTGCGCAGCCCTTCGCGGGCTCGCCCGCTCCCACAGGATTCCCACCGCCTGAACGGGTATCACTTTACCCGTGGGAGCGGGCGAGCCCGCGAAGGGCCGCACAGCGGCCCCCGGAGAACACCATGACTACAACCATCATTACCAACGACACCCAAGCACTGGCCGTCGCCGAAAACATCGCCCAGCAACTGCGCCGCGACAGCGCCCAGCGCGACCGCGAACGCCGCCTGCCGCACGCCGAACTGGAGCTGTTCACCCGCTCCGGCCTGTGGGCGATCAGCGTGCCCAAGGCCTTCGGCGGTGCCGGGGTGTCCAATGTCACCCTGGCCAAGGTCATCGCCCGCATCGCCCAGGCCGACGGCTCGCTCGGGCAGATCCCGCAGAACCACTTCTACGCCCTGGAAGTGCTGCGGGTGAATGGTTCGCCCGAACAGCAAAAGCGCCTGTATGGCGAAGTACTGGCTGGTCGCCGCTTCGGCAACGCCCTGGCCGAACTGGGCACCAGGACTGCCAACGACCGCACCACCCGCCTGAGCCGTGACAGCGACGGTTTCCGCATCAATGGCCGCAAGTTCTACGCCACCGGGGCCATCTACGCCCAGCGCATTCCCACTTCGGTGGTCGACGAGCACGGCGTGCAACACCTGGCGTTCGTCCCGGCCGACAGCCAGGGCCTGCAGGTGATCGACGACTGGAGCGGTTTCGGCCAGCGCACCACCGGCAGCGGCTCGGTGGTGTTCGACAACGTTTATGTCAGCGCCGCCGACGTGGTGCCGTTCCAGAGCGCCTTCGAGCGCCCTACCCCGGTCGGCCCGCTGGCGCAGATTCTTCATGCCGCGATCGACACCGGCATCGCCCGCGCCGCCTATGAAGACGCCTTGCACTTCGTGCGCAGCCGTAGCCGCCCGTGGGTCGACTCCGGCCTGGACAAGGCCACCGACGACCCGTTGACGCTGAAGAGCTTCGGCCAGCTGGCGATCCGTCTGCACGCCGCCGAAGCCCTGCTGGAGCGTGCCGGCGAATACCTGGACCGCGCCCGCGACGACAGCAGCGCCGACAAGGTTGCAGCTGCCTCCATTGCCGTGGCCGAAGCCCGCGCGATCAGCACCGAGATATCCCTGGCAGCCGGCACGACGCTGTTCGAACTGAGCGGCAGCCAGGCCACCCTCGCCGAACACAACCTCGATCGCCACTGGCGCAACGCCCGCGTGCACACCCTGCATGACCCGGTGCGCTGGAAGTACCACGCCATCGGCAATTACTACCTCAACGATGCCAACCCGCCACGCCGGGGGACCATCTGATGGCCAAGCAGATCCTGCTCAATGCCTTCAACATGAATTGCATCGGGCACATCAACCACGGCCTGTGGACTCACCCGCGGGATACCTCGACCCAGTACAAGACTCTCGACTACTGGACCAACCTGGCGCGGCTGCTGGAACGCGGCCTGTTCGACGGGCTGTTCCTTGCCGATATCGTCGGTACCTACGACATCTATGGCCAGTCGCTTGACGTCACCCTCAAGGAGTCGATCCAGCTGCCGGTCAACGACCCGCTGCTGCTGGTCTCGGCCATGGCTGCCGTCACCCGCCACCTGGGCTTCGGCCTTACCGCCAACCTCACCTACGAGGCGCCGTACCTGTTCGCCCGGCGTCTTTCCACCCTGGACCACCTGAGCAATGGCCGGGTGGGCTGGAACATCGTCACCGGCTACCTCGACAGTGCCGCCCGGGCCATGGGCCTGGCGCAGCAACCTGAGCATGACCGCCGCTACGACCAGGCCGACGAATACCTGCAGGTGCTGTACAAACTGCTGGAGGGTAGCTGGGCCGACGATGCGGTGGTCGCCGACCGCCAGCAGCGCATCTACGCGCGGCCCGACAGGGTATGCAAGGTCCGCCACCAAGGTGAGTTCTACCAGGTCGAGGGCTATCACCTGAGCGAGCCGTCGCCGCAGCGCACGCCGGTGCTGTTCCAGGCCGGCAGTTCCGCGCGTGGCCTGGCCTTCGCCGGCAACCATGCCGAATGCGTGTTCATCAGTGGCCAGGACAAGGCCGCCACCCGCGCCCAGGTAGACAAGGTGCGGGCCGCTGCCCAGGCCGCTGGGCGCGACGCGCAGGCGGTCAAGGTGTTCATGGGCATCACGGTGATCGTCGCAGCCACCGAGCAACAGGCCCAGGCCAGGCACGCCGAGTACCTCCAGCATGCCAGTGCCGAGGCGGGGGTGGCGCATTTCGCGGCCTCCACCGGTATCGACTTTGCCGCCTTCGAGCTGGACGAACCGATCGCCTTCCGCCAGGGCAATGCCATCCAGTCCGCCACGCGCCAGTTGCAGGACAACGCCTGGACGCGGCGGCGCCTGTTGCAACAGCACGCCCTGGGTGGCCGCTACGTGACCCTGGTCGGCGCGCCGGAGCAAGTGGCCGAGCAGCTGATCGCCTGGATCGATGAAACCGGCCTGGACGGCTTCAACCTGACCCGCACCGTCACCCCGGAAAGCTTCGAGGCCTTCATCGACCTGGTCATCCCGCAGCTGCAGCAACGTGGCCGCTACAAGACCGCCTACGCCGAAGGCACATTGCGCGAAAAGCTGTTCAAGGCCGACCACCCGTACCTGCCCGCCGACCACCCTGGCTCGGCTTACCGCTTTGCCTTTGCCCCTACCCCGACTGGAGCCCTGCACCATGCTTGAGAAACTGTTCCGGCCCGTCGCGGCCATTGCCCTCACCCTCGGCCTCAGCGCCAGCACCCTGGCTGCCGAACCGCTGAAGATCGGTACCACTGCCGCCTTTGCCATCCCGCTGGAAGCGGCTGTGGAAGAAGCGCACAAACAAGGCCTGGAAGTGAAGCTGATCGAGTTCAGCGACTGGATCGCGCCGAATGTCAGCCTCAACAGTGGCGACATCGACGTGAACTACTTCCAGCACATCCCGTTCCTGGAAAACGCCAAGGCTGCCGCAGGTTTCAACCTGGTGCCCTACGCCCCCGGCATCATCAACAACGTCGGCCTGTACTCGAAAAAATACCAAAGCTTCGCCGACCTGCCCGAAGGCGCCAGCGTGGCCATCGCCAACGACCCGATCAACAGCGGCCGCGGCCTGCAGCTGCTGGCCAAGGCAGGCTTGATCAGCCTCAAGCCGGGGGTCGGCTACAAGGCCACCGAGGCCGACATCGTCGCCAACCCGAAAAAGCTGAAAATTCTCCAGGTCGAGGCGGTACAACTGGTACGTGCCTATGACGACGCCGACCTGGTGCAGGGCTACCCGGCGTACATCCGCCTGGCCAACAGCTTCGACGCTGGTTCGGCACTGCTGTTCGACGGCCTGGAGAACAAGGAATACGTGATCCAGTTCGTCATTCGCCCACAAAGCAAGGACGACCCGCGCCTGGCCAGGTTCGTCGATATCTACCAGCATTCGCCAGCAGTGCGCGCGGCGCTCGACAAGGCCCACGGCAAGCTTTACCAGGTCGGTTGGGAGGGCTGACATGAGCCAGGCCAGCGCGCTCCGGGCGCCCACCGCAAAATCACTGGCACCGACGGCCAGGGAGCAGGCCCTGCGCCCCGAGGTCAATCAGGCTCATGTGCGCTTCATCGGCCTGGGCAAGACCTACCCGGGCCAGGCGCAACCGGCCTTGCAAGGGATCGACCTGAACATCCGCCATGGCGAGATATTCGGCATCATCGGTCGCAGTGGCGCCGGCAAGTCATCGCTACTGCGTACCATCAACCGCCTGGAGCAGCCCAGCCAGGGCCGGGTGTTGATCGACCAGGTGGACATCGCAGCCTTTCACGAGGACCAGCTGGTAACTCTGCGTCGGCGCATCGGCATGATCTTCCAGCATTTCAACCTGATGTCAGCCAAGACCGTGTGGCAGAACGTCGAGCTGCCGCTGAAGGTCGCCGGCGTGGCCAGGGCCGAGCGTCAGCGCAAGGTGCGCGAACTGTTGGAGCTGGTCGGCCTGCAGGAAAAGCACCATGTGTACCCGGCGCAGCTATCCGGCGGGCAGAAGCAGCGGGTCGGCATTGCCCGGGCGCTGGTGCATGACCCCGAGATCCTGCTGTGCGACGAGGCCACCTCGGCGCTGGACCCGGAAACCACCACGTCGATTCTTGAATTGCTGCGCGATATCAACCA
The DNA here is from genome assembly GCF_014269185.2 of Pseudomonas oryzicola. Lineage (NCBI taxonomy): Bacteria > Pseudomonadati > Pseudomonadota > Gammaproteobacteria > Pseudomonadales > Pseudomonadaceae > Pseudomonas > Pseudomonas oryzicola. The sequence continues at coordinate 48,964 of NZ_JABWRZ020000005.1, read as the reverse complement.
GCGCCTGGGCCTTACCATCGTGCTGATCACCCACGAGATGGCAGTGATCCGCGACATCTGCCACCGGGTGGTAGTACTCGAGCGCGGTGAAGTGGTCGAGCAGGGCGAGGTCTGGCGGGTATTCGGCGCACCGCGTCACGCGGTCACCCGGACCCTGCTCGCGCCCTTGCAGGCCAAGCTGCCTGCCGGGTTGCAAGCCAGCCTGCAGGCGACCCCGGCGAGCCATGACAGTGCCGTGGTACTGAAGCTGACACTGCTCGGCGAACCGGAGCTGTCGGCCCTGTTCAACGACCTGGGCGGCAGCGTGCGCCTGCTACAAGGGGGCGTGGAAACCATCGGCGAGCATGCTCTGGGTCAGTTGATCCTGTCGGTGCGGCATTCGCCGCACGACACCCATCAATTGCTGGAACGCGCCCGCCGTTGGGCCGAGGACGTGGAGGTACTAGGCCATGTGGTTTGATCGCCTGCTCGAAGGCTTGCTCGATACCCTGTTGATGGTCGGCGTGTCGTCGCTGATTGCTTTGCTGGCAGGAGTGCCGATGGCGGTACTGCTGGTCACCAGCGACAAGGGTGGGATCTTCCAGGCACCCGTGCTGAATCGGGTGCTGGGCGCCTTCGTCAACCTGTTCCGCTCGATCCCATTCCTCATTCTGATGGTCGCGCTGATTCCCTTCACCCGCCTGGTGGTAGGCACCACCTACGGCGTGTGGGCGGCGGTGGTACCGCTGACCATTGCCGCTACGCCGTTCTTCGCGCGGATTGCCGAGGTCAGCCTGCGCGAGGTCGACCACGGCCTGGTGGAGGCGGCGCAAGCCATGGGTTGCCGGCGCTGGCACATCGTCTGGCACGTGTTGCTGCCCGAGGCGCTGCCGGGGATCGTGGGGGGATTCACCATTACCCTGGTAACGCTGATCAACTCCTCGGCCATGGCCGGGGCGATTGGCGCCGGAGGCCTGGGGGATATTGCCTACCGTTATGGCTACCAGCGCTTCGACAGCCAGATCATGCTGACCGTGATCGCCATGCTGGTGGCACTGGTGGGGTTGATACAGCTGGGTGGGGACCGCCTGGCGAAGGGTTTGAACAAACGTTAGATCGGGGGCCGCTGTGCCCCCTGCAATCTCAGGCCCCGAGCAGATCCGCAGCCGGCATTGGCCGCCCGAACCAGTATCCCTGCCCCAACTGACACAGCTCCTGCAACAGGAAGCTGGCCTGCTCGGCCTGCTCGATACCCTCGGCATGCACCTGCATGCCCATGCTGCGGGCCAGGGCGATGATCACCCGGACGATCGCGATATCGTCCTCGTCCTGCGGCAACCCGGCAACAAAACCCTGGTCGATCTTCAGCTTCTGCACCGGCAGGCGCTTCAGCCGCAGCAACGACGAGTACCCGGTGCCAAAGTCATCGATGGCCAAGGTGACGCCCAGCTCACGCAGGCGATGCAGTTGCTCCAGCGCCACTTCCGGGTCTTCCATCACCGCGCTCTCGGTCACCTCCAGTTCCAGCAGGGCCGGGGCCAGACCTGTCTCATGCAGCACTTCGGCCACCTGCTGGTACAACTCATGCTGGCCAAACAAGCGGCTGGAAATGTTCACCGCCACGAACGCCAGTTGTTGGCCTTGACCTTGCCATTGCACCATCTGCCGGCATGCCTGGTGCAGCACCCAGGTGTCGATCTCGGCGATCATCCCGGTGCGCTCGGCAACCGGAATGAACTCGCTCGGCGGCACCAGGCCGCGCTGCGGGTGCTGCCAGCGCACCAGCGCTTCGACCCCGACCCGTCGACCGCTCGCCAGGTCATGCACCGGCTGGTAGAACACCCGCAACTCATCCTGCTCCAGCGCCCGGCGCAGCTCGCCAGCGGTTTCGACCCGGTGCTGGGCGTGGGCGGTCAGCTCTTCGGTGTACAGTGCATAGCAGGCCCGCCCGTTGTTCTTGGCCTTGTACAAGGCCGAGTCGGCGTTACGCAGCAACTGCTCGGCACTCAGGGCATCGCTGGGGAACAGGCTGATGCCCGTGCTGACACTGATGAACAGGCGATGCCCATCGAACTGGAACGGCTCGCGCATGCGCTCGATGATGCTCTGTGCCAGCTTGCCCGCCTGGCCGACTTGTTGGCAGTTCTCCGCCAGCACCCCGAACTCGTCGCCACCCAGGCGTGCCAGGGTCACGCCGCTGCCCACCAACTCGCCAAGGCGTTCGCCCACCAGCTTGAGCAGTTGGTCGCCGATGGTGTGGCCAAGGCCGTCGTTGATGCTCTGGAAATGGTCGAGGTCCAGCAGCAGCAGGGCACATCCGCGCTTGTTGGCCTGGGCTGCGGTGAGTGCCTGCTCGACCCGGTCGGTGAACAGCAGGCGGTTCGGCAAGCCAGTCAGCGGGTCATGGTGAGCCAGGTAGGCCAGTTCCTGCTCCGAATGCTTGATCGCACTTATGTCGCTGAACACCGCCACATAGTGGCTGAGTTCACCTTCGTCGTCGTGAATGGCGCAAATGGTCTGCCACTGCGGGTAGATTTCGCCGCTTTTGCGCCGGTTCCAGATTTCGCCGCTCCACTCGCCCTTCTCCGCCAGGGTGGCGAAAATCTGCTGGTAGAACGCCACGCCATGGCGGCCCGACTTGAACTTGTTCGGGCGCTGGCCAATGACCTCGTCCTGCTGGTAGCCGGTAATGCGCATGAAAGCACGGTTGACGTGCACGATCAGGCCCTGGCGGTCGGTCACCAGCACGCCTTCGAGCGTGCTGTCGAACACGGCGGCGGCCATACGCAGCCGCTCGCGGTCTTCGCAACGCAAGCGCGCGCCACGGCCGATGAAATTGAGCAGGCGCACCCGCGACACATAAATCAGCAAGGCACTGAACAGTACCCAGACCACCACATTGATCTGCCGCCCCACGGTCTGTGCCAGGGGATCATCGGTCATGCTCTGCAGCACCACCTCGGCCAGTATCAGCCACAGGACAGATAGCACCACATACAGCGCAGCCATGCGCAAGGCGTCGCGAACGGAAACAGACATGTCGGGTGCGATAGCCCATCAGAAAGGAAGGGGCATTATAAAGGCTGAAACATGTCGTGACCTCCTATCTGAACGGTTGACTGGTTTTATTTCCCTACCAAGGGATAATCACCCCTTCCCCCTGCATTTCGAGGGTATCTGCACCTATGTGGTACAACGGCCTGCTCGACTTGTCGGCCTGGCAACTGGTCGGCATCACCCTGTTGATGACCCATGTGACCATCGTCAGCGTCACGGTTTACCTGCACCGCTACTCCGCGCACCGGGCGTTGGAGCTCAATGGCGTGCTCAAGCACTTCTTCCGTTTCTGGCTGTGGCTGACCACCGCCCAGAACACCCGCGAGTGGACTGCCGTGCACCGCAAGCACCACGCCAAGTGTGAAACCCCCGAAGACCCGCACAGCCCGGTGTACAAGGGCCTGGGCACGGTGCTGCGCAAAGGCGCCGAGCTGTACCGGGAAGAGGCGCGCAATCCCGACACCCTGCGTATCTATGGCAAGAACTGCCCGGACGACTGGATCGAGCGCAACCTCTACTCGCGCTACAAGCTGGGCGGCATCGCGCTGATGGCGGTGATCGACCTGCTGCTGTTCGGCACCATCGGCATCACCATCTGGGCCGTGCAGATGATGTGGATCCCGTTCTGGGCCGCCGGCGTGGTCAACGGCCTGGGCCATGCGCTTGGCTACCGCAATTTCGAATGCCGCGACGCCGCAACCAACCTGGTGCCGTGGGGCATCGTCATCGGTGGCGAGGAGCTGCACAACAACCACCACACCTACCCCAACTCGGCCAAGCTGTCGGTCAGGCGCTGGGAGTTCGACATGGGCTGGGCCTGGATCCGCCTGTTCTGCCTGCTGCGCCTGGCCAAGGTCCAACGCGTGGCGCCCATCGCCCACCGTGTGGCGGGCAAGGCCAGCCTGGACATGGACACCGCCATGGCAATCCTCAACAACCGCTTCCAGATCATGGCCCAGTATCGCAAGCTGGTGATCGGCCCGCTGGTCAAGCAGGAACTGGCCCGCGTCGATGCTTCTGTCCGCCACCACTTCCGCCGGGCCAAGCGCCTGCTGTCGCGCGAAACCAGCCTGCTGCAGGACCGCCACCATGTGCGCATCGAATCGATGCTCGCGCACAGCCAGGCGCTGAAGACCATCTACGAAAAACGCCTGGCCCTGCAACAGATCTGGGCACGCACCAGCGCCAATGGCCACGACATGCTGGCCGCCATGAAGGACTGGGTACACGAGGCCGAAACCAGCGGTATCCACGCCCTGCGCGACTTCGCGGCGCAACTCAAGACCTACTCCTTGCGCCCGACCGGCGCCTGACCACCGTTGATCGGCACGCCCTGCTGGCAGGGCGTGCCGCCCGGAACTTCGCCCCATCGCTCCCACTCGAATCTGGCACATCGCCCCGCGTGGCGGGCCGGATGCTGGCCGCACGCTTTCACGTCGAGACCTGCTTCGTGCACATGGCCAAGAACATTCCAACGACATTGCCCGGCACACCGCCTCCCGAGGCCGCCCAAACCTTGCTTGCGCTGCTTCACGCGCAAGGCGAAGTTGCCCGCCTGAGCGAACGCGAGCAGCTGTTCAGCTCGCTGCTCGGCAGCGTCAACGCCGTGCTCTGGGCCTTCGATTGGGAAACCCGTCAAGTGCTGTATGTCAGCCCCGCCTACGAGCGCATCTTCGGCCGCCCCGCCAGCCTGGTGCTGGCCGACTATAACGAGTGGCGCGACAGCATCTATCCCGACGACCTGGAGTTCGCCGAGCGCAGCCTGGCCCAGGTGTTGCTCAAGGGCTCGGTGGAAGACCGCGAGTACCGCATCCTCAATGCCGACGGCCAGGTCCGCTGGCTCAGCGACAAGTGCTACATCAACCAGCAACGCGATGGCGACCGGGTGATCATCGTCGGCATCGCCGAGGACATTACCGAAAAGAAGCAGCTCGAAGGCGAGCTGCAGCGGTTGGCCACCACCGACGTGCTGACCCAGAGCAGCAACCGCCGGCATTTCTTCGAATGCGCCCAGCAGGCCTTCGACAGTGCCCGTGAAGACGGCACGCCACTGGCCTTTCTGCTGCTGGACATCGACGACTTCAAGCGCATCAACGACAGCTATGGCCACCAGGAAGGCGACCAGGTACTGCAGCGTATCGCCGACAGCGGCAAGGCCGTGCTTCGCCGCGGAGACCTGTTCGGGCGCATTGGTGGTGAGGAATTCGCCGCGGTATTCCCAGGCTGCAACGCCCAGGTGGCCGAGCAGATTGCCGAACGCTTGCAGCGGCACATCCAGCGTCTGAGCTTCAGCCATGGTGAGCACAGCTATGGGGTGACGGTAAGCCAGGGGGTGACCGCGCTAAGCGATGAAGATACGACTCTGGACAGCCTGTATGCCCGGGCCGATGCGGCCATGTACCGCGCCAAACGCCAAGGCAAGAACCAGATCGTCCGCGGCTGAGATTCCGGGGCCGCAAAGCGGCCCCGAAATCTCAGCCGGAAACCTCCTTCTCAGTCACTGGCGGTTCTTCCTCCGGCTTAACCTCCTGGCTCTGTACCTTGCGCAGCCGGCTCAGCTCCGGCAGGCCAATCTTCAGCAAGCGCGCCGTCTTGCTGTTGGCCACCCTCTCCAGCCCCAGCTCCAGCCCAGCCGGCAACCGCGACAACTGTCCAGCCAGGTTCATGGCCAGTATCTCCCGCGAATATACCCCACCACCCAGCTGGTAGATCGCTGCAATCAACTCGCGCAATGCCAACGGTAACCGCCAGCGGGTGCGTAGCGCCGAACCGAACGCGGCACCGAACTCGTCCAGCGAGCGCTGCACCTGGCCCTCATCCAGCTCGCCCCCGGCCAGCCGCCACTCCTGCAGGCAGCGCAGCACTGCCAGGTCACCCAGGCAATGCAGCAACCCTGCGCAGTAGCAACGCCCTTCGTCCAGTTCGAGCATGCGTGCCAAGGTACGGCAATATTCGGCAGCATGCAGCGAAAGACCCCAATACCGGGCAGCATGCTTCGTCAGCAACGGGTCGCTGAGGCGTGCACTGCGTTTCAGGGTCATGCCCAGGATCAGGTTCATGCTCTGGGTGCTGCCAAGCTTGTTCAAGGCCTGCAACAAGGTCTGCACCGGTGCTTCGCGGTGCAGCGCAGCGCTGTTGGCCGCAGCAATCAGGACTGCGGTGATCTGCGGGTCGTTACGCACTTCCTCTTCGAGCACCTTCAGGTTCAGGCCCTGGGGGTTGAGTGCGCGCTTGAGCGCCGCCTGCACATCAGCCATCAGCGGCCCGCCATCGGCGCTCGCACGGCGCTGTTCAAGATAACCCGGCAGGCTGGCACCCGCCTGCAACACGGGCGCCGGGCAAGCGATCGCTTCGCCAACGGCCAGCAACAACTCTTCCAGGCGCTTGCGCAAGTTGTCCAGGTTCAACGGCTTGCTCAGGTAGGCCGTGGGGTGCAGGGGCAGCGCCTCGTGCACACTGGCGCTGTCACTGCGGTTGCTCATCAGGATGAATGGTAACTCCGGCCCTTTGGCGCGAACCCTGCGCAGCAGGTCGAGGCCATCGACACCGGCCAGTTCGCGCGCGGCGATGATTAGGTCGGGCTGACTGGCCAGCGCACTCAGTGCCTGCTCGCCATCGGCGCAGACCTGCAGGCGGGCATCACAGCGCACGCTGAGCAACATTTCGCTGAGCATGTCACGTACCCAAGGGTCGCCTTCGACGATCAGTACACTTGGTGGGGAGGGGGGCGCAGCGCTCATCGCCAAAACTCCTGAAAATCCCTGACATACAGTCCGTTGCAGCTTGCCAAGCGAGTCCTGCCACAACGATAGCGCCAGCGGGGGCCTGTGGGCATAAAAAAACCCGCCGAAGCGGGTTTTTTTATGCAGCAGGTCACATCAGGCGATTTCAGCGAAGCACTCTTCGATGATGGCCAGGCCCTTGTCCAGCAGCGCGTCTTCGGCGGTCAGCGGAACCAGAATCCGCAGGACGTTGCCGTAGGTGCCGCAGGACAGCAGGATCAGGCCCTTCTCGCGGGCCTTGGCCACAACCTGGCCAACAGCAGCAGCGTTCGGGGTGTGAGTGCCTTTCTCGAAGACTTCGACAGCAACCATCGAGCCCAGGCCACGAACGTCGCCGATGATCGGGTACTTCTTCTGGATTTCGCGCAGGCCAGTGATCAGGCGCTCACCCACAGCCTTGCTACGGTCCAGCAGTTTTTCTTCCTCGAACACTTCGATGACGGCCAGGGCCGCAGCGCAAGCGATCGGCGAACCGGCATAGGTACCGCCCAGGCCGCCCGGGGCGATGGCGTCCATGTACTCGGCCTTGCCGCACACACCGGCCAGCGGGAAGCCGCCAGCGATGGATTTGGCGAAGGTGGTCAGGTCAGGCGCAACGCCCATCTGCTCCATGGCGAAGAAGGTGCCAGTGCGGCCAGCACCGGTCTGTACTTCGTCGGCGATCAGCAGGATGCCGTGCTGGTCGCACAGGGCGCGCAGGCGCTGCATCAGCTCTTTCGGCGCTGGCAGGAAGCCGCCTTCGCCTTGTACCGGCTCGAGGATGATCGCGGCGATGTCGCGCGGCTCGGCGTCGTTCTTGAAGATGCGCTCGACCGAGGCGATGGCGTCGTCAACGCTGATACCGTGCAGTTCGCTCGGGAACAGGGCGCGGAAGATGCCGCCTGGCATCAGGCCCATGCCAGCGGAGTACGGCACGACCTTGCCGGTCAGGCCCAGGGTCATCATGGTACGGCCGTGGTAGCCGCCGGTGAAGGCGATGACGCCAGCACGGCCGGTAGCGGCACGGGCGATCTTGACGGCGTTTTCAACTGCCTCGGAGCCAGTGGTGACCAGCAGGGTCTTCTTGGCGAAATCGCCCGGGACCAGCTTGTTGATCTTCTCGCACAGCTCTACATAGGGTTCGTAGGCCAGGACCTGGAAGCAGGTGTGGCTGACCTTGGTCAGCTGCTCTTGCACGGCCGCAACCACTTTCGGGTGCAGGTGGCCGGTGTTCAGTACTGCGATGCCGCCGGCGAAGTCGATCAGTTCGCGGCCTTCAACGTCGATCACGGTAGCATTCTTCGCGGTATCGACGAAGATCGGGTGGATCTGGCCAACACCACGTGGGACGGCGGCGACACGACGTTGCATCAAGGATTCGTTGGTCTTGCTCATAATGCCCTCATTGCGCCGTTCTGAATGGCGCTTTTATTCGGGGGTGGCTGGATGTGCTCGCGAACAGTATTCGTTGATCGACTGCCGTGAACACCCGGGCCACCAGGTACTGCGATGTCAAAAAGGCCAGCGAGACGTCGCTCTCGCGCCCCGCTGGCAGAGGTAAAACCGTTACCTTGCGATCAGATGCTGATGCACAGGTATTTGATTTCGAGGTAATCCTCGATACCGTACTTGGAACCTTCGCGGCCAAGGCCCGAGGCCTTGATGCCACCGAACGGTGCCACTTCGTTGGAGATCAGGCCGGTGTTGATACCCACCATGCCGTATTCCAGCGCCTCGGCGACACGGAACACACGGCTCATGTCGCGCGCATAGAAGTACGAGGCCAGGCCGAACTCGGTGTCGTTGGACATGGCGATGACTTCGGCCTCGTCCTTGAAACGGAACAGCGGTGCCAGCGGGCCGAAGGTTTCTTCCTTGGCGACGGCAGCGGTTTTCGGTACGTCGACCAGAATGGTCGGCTCGAAGAAGTTGCCTTCGATGATCTTGCCACCGGCCAGCACCTTGGCGCCTTTGCCAACGGCGTCTTCGATGTGTTCCTGAACCTTGGCCACAGCCTTGCCATCGATCAGTGGGCCAGTGGTAGTGCCTTCTTCCAGACCGTTACCGATCTTCAGCTTGGCGACAGCGGCAGCCAGCTTCTGGGCGAACGCGTCGTAAACACCGTCCTGAACGTAGATACGGTTGGCGCAGACGCAGGTCTGGCCGTTGTTGCGGTACTTGGAGATGATCGCGCCCTCGACCGCCTTGTCCAGGTCGGCGTCGTCGAACACGATGAACGGGGCGTTGCCACCCAGCTCCAGGGAAACCTTCTTGATGTCCTTGGCGCATTCTTCCATCAGCTGGCGGCCGATTTCGGTCGAGCCGGTGAAGGACAGCTTGCGTACCAGGGAGTTGCCGGTCAGCTCGCCGCCAACTTCGCCGGCACTGCCGGTAACCACGCTCAGCACGCCAGCCGGGATGCCGGCACGGTGGGCCAGTTCGACCAGGGCCAGGGCGGAGTATGGGGTCTGCGAGGCAGGCTTGAGCACCATGGTGCAGCCAGCGGCCAGGGCCGGGCCGGCTTTACGGGTGATCATGGCAGCCGGGAAGTTCCACGGGGTGATGGCCGCGGTAACACCGATTGGCTGCTTGATGACGATCAGGCGCTTGTCTGGCTGGTGGCCAGGGATGGTGTCGCCGTAGACACGCTTGGCCTCTTCGGCGAACCACTCGATGAACGAGGCAGCGTAGGCGATTTCGCCCTTGGCTTCGGCCAGCGGCTTGCCTTGTTCGGTGGTCATCAGGCGCGCCAGGTCGTCCTGGTTCTCGATCATCAGTTCGAACCAGCGACGCAGCTTGGCCGAGCGCTCTTTGGCGGTCAGGGCGCGCCAGGCCGGCAGGGCCTTGTCGGCAGCTTCGATGGCGCGGCGGGTTTCCGCAGTGCCCATCTTCGGCACGGTACCGATGACTTCACCGGTGGCCGGGTTGGTCACCTTGATGGTCTGGCCGTTGTCCGCATCCAGCCACTCACCGTTGATGTAGGCTTGCTGGCGGAACAACTGAGCGTCTTTGAGCTGCATGTCGGCTTCCCGAATTGTTGATTGTTGAAAAGCGCCCAAGGCAGGGCATCGAGCGTTTGAAATCTCAAACGAATGCTAAGCGGCTGCTGGGGTGTTGGACAATAGGCTGTTCGAAAAAAAGAACGAATGGTTGAACACCCGGGGCAAAATTCATGATTTCGCACAATGGCACCCGGCCTTTGCGCGGGCTAACCCGCGACGAGGCCAGTACAGGTTAGACGAACGGGCCGAAGGAAATGTGATGGGAGGACCGACGGCCCTCCCGGAAGGGATGAATCAGAATGCCTGGCCAGATCGATCACCAGCACCCGGTAACCGACCGAGCCCGACTGGCGGCAGTGCAACTTCAGCCCGACCAGTACCTCCTCGACGACAGAGAGAAAAAACCTACAGATCAAGGCGATGGACGCCATCGGCACAGATGGGTATCATGCGTGCGCGTTGCACTCGTAGCTCAGCTGGATAGAGTACTGCCCTCCGAAGGCAGGGGTCGTGGGTTCGAATCCCGCCGAGTGCGCCATGAATTTCGCCACTTCCGTGGTTTCACGCTGACAGCAGGCCACGGCCATAACAGCAGCGTGACAGCAAAAGCCCCGCGCATTCCTGCCGGGGCTTTTTGTTTGGCGCTTAGATAAGCGCAATTGCGGCTCTCGCACCAACGGCCCCTTCCGCCCGCCTCCACCCAGCCGCCCCACAACCAGCGATCGCAGCACCTTGGGCCGGTCAGCTCGGCGACCTCCTCTGAGGTCAACAGCATCGAGTCAGCCACGATTCCTCTTGTTCCGGGCCAGATGCAATCTAACCAGCCATAGGGCAACGATGGCGCAGCATCGGTCGGGACGAATGGTCACCGTCGCAGGCGGCCAAAACAATCAGCAAGCGCGTCTGAGTCGCTTTTTCGCCCGAATCTGTACATTGAGTTTTGCCCGATAAAGCCAATAATCGGGCCACTCCTGAAGCCATTACCGGCCTGGAAAAACCGGAGACAAACTGATGAGCACGCAAGTCCGTAACGGACGCATGACTGTCCCGCAACTGGTGGCCATGAAGGGCCGCCGGAAGATCGTCTCACTCACGGCATACTCCAGCGCGATTGCCCAGGTAATTGACCCTCTGGTCGACTTCATCCTGGTCGGTGACTCCACCGCGATGGTCGGCTACGGCCGCAGTTCCACCCTGGGCATGCGCCTGGACGAGACCATCGCCCATACCCGCGCGGTAGTCGACAGCACGCGCCTGGCCTGCGTGATCGCCGACATGCCGTTCGGCAGCTACCAGGAAAGCCCTGAGCAGGCGTTTCGCAACTGTGCCGAGGTGCTGGCCCGCACCGGCTGCGCCGCAGTGAAACTGGAAGTCAACCAGGTGCTGGCCAGCACCGTGGCATTTCTGGTCGAGCGCGGTGTGCCAGTGATGGCGCACATCGGCCTGATGCCGCAGTTCGTCAACGTCATGGGCGGATACAAGGCCCAAGGCCTGAGTTCGGAAGGCGGCGCGACACTGTTGGCCGACGCCCGCGCCAACCTGCGCGCCGGCGCCTTCGCCCTGCTGCTCGAAGGCGTCGCCGAGCCAGTGGCCAGGGCCATTACCGAGGCCAGCGACAAGCCGACCATCGGTATCGGTGCCTCCCCGGCCTGTGATGGCCAGGTGCTGGTCACCGAGGACCTGCTGGGCCTGGGGGGCGAGCACGTGCCACGGTTCGTCAAGCAGTACGCCGATGTCGCCGGGGTGATTCGCGAGGCCTGCGCACGCTTCGGCGACGAGGTGCGTGACGGCACCTTCCCGACGCTCGACCATTGCTATGGGGTCTGAGCCTCGTCCTGGATCGCCTTGACCAGGCGCTGCAGCGCCTGGGGAATATCCTTGCTCCAGTCCAGCGTGTAGCACAGCCGCAGATGGCTGCGCCACAGGCCCTGCTGGCTGAAGATTTCCCCGGGTGCTATGACGATGCGCTGGCTCAACAGGCGCTGGAAGACCCGGCGCATTTCTACCGGCCGGGTCGCTTCCAGCCACAGGCTCGCCCCACCCTGAGGCGCGCCCCAGCGCAGGTAGCCCTGGCCGTGGAGCTGCAGCAGGCCGTGCATGTGCTGCATGCGCTCGTGCAGCATGGCACGTAGCAACTGCACGTGCTGGTCGACCCGGCGTGAGGCGTACAACCTGGCGATGGCCTTCTGGCGTATCGGCGAGAGGCGGAAGGCGCGCTCCAGAAACAGTTGCTGCAATTGCGCGATATGGCGCCGGCACAGCAGGTAGCCATAGGGCGCCTCGGAGCCAATGACCTTGTCGAGGGTGGAAAACACCAGCAAACGATCGGGGTCGGCGAAGTCGCGATAGCGGGCCGGCGAGGCCTCGAAGCAGAACTCACCATAGCCATCGTTCTCGAACAGCCACACATCCTGCTCGGCCAGCCAGCGGCAGATCTGCTGCTTGTCCTCAGCCGGCATCAGCCCGCCCTGGGGTACGTTGGTGGCCGACGACAGCACCGCCAGGCGCACGGGCTGGGCATGCAGCAACTGGCGGAATTGCTCCAGGTCGAAACGGCCGTCGGCGCGCAACGGTACCTCGACGATGGTCATGCGCGCCGCCAGCAACTGGCGCAGCACCGCCCAGGAACAAGGCGACTCGACCAGCGCTACCTGGCCTTCCAGGCTCAGGGCACGCAGCGACAGCTCGAGGATGCTGCGCAGGTCCGAGCCGATGAACACATGCTCGGCATGCCAGTAGCGCTGTGGCGAGCGAGTGTAGCGGTCGGCCAGCACTCCGCGCAGCTCCGGCTCGCCGAACGGCTGGTACAACGGCGCATGGGAACGTGGGTACTGGCGCGCCAGTTCACGTTCGATCATCAGCAGCGGTTTTTCCAGCGAACGCAGCATGGCCGGCGCATCGCTGCTCAGGGCCAGCATGCCTGGCTGGCGGGCGCTGGAGAACACCGTGTCGAGCAGGCTGGGTGAACATTCGCCGTGCAGCGGTGCCTTGCTGGCCCGGGTGAAGTAGCCGTGCCTGGGCCTCGCGTACACCCGGCCCTCGTCTTCCAGCAGCGAATAGGCGTACTTGGTAGAGGACACCGACACGTTCAGGCGCTGGGCCAGCTGGCGCAACGACGGCAGGCGCTGTTCAACATCCGACGGTGAGGCCTCGATCCAGTCGAGCAGGTACCGGTATACGGCCTGGTAGGTGTAGTGGGACTTGGTGTTGTTGTCTGCTTCCATTCTCACGGGGTCACTTCTGAAAAAGCGCAGGCACAGGGTACACGCGAATCCCGCGCTGCCCTACGCCCCAGGCTGCGTGGTGTAAACCCTGTTCGGAGCGGAACAGAAGCACCGAATGAGACCCGGCAACGTGCCCGGGGCTTTTTCGTTTGTGCGACATGTCGCGTTTCTGGCACTCCCGTGCCAAGGGTCATTGGTGTTAGCGTGGGTGTCTTCCCGTTTCCGGACGGGTAACCCACACAATGATTGGCGAAGGAATGCGCACAACCATGCACCTGAAAAAACTTACCGCCACCACCTTGCTGCTGGCCAGCATCGGTCTTTTCACCCAACCGGCCCAGGCCAACCTCACCCAGCAACAGTCGGCGGCCATCGTCAAAGCCTTCGACGGCAGCCAGCCAAGTGACTTCAAGCAGTTCATCGGCAAGCTCAAAGGCAGCGACCTGGCCAAGGCCGACAACCTCGAGGCAACGCTCGACGCCTACCTGGCCGGCAAGCCCCTGGCAGCCGAGCAGCAGAACGAGATCAACCGCCTGCTCGGCCTGTACACCCGCATCAAGTACGGCAAGGCTGCCAGCGAAACCCTGCGTGAACTGGTGGCCATCCCGACCTTCAACGTCGAAGGCACGCCGCAGCACGAAAACCCCGAATTCCTCAAGATGGCAGACAAGATCAAGGCCCTTGCCGAGAGCTTCGGCCTGGCATTCCGCAACATCGACAACCGGGTTTACGAGATTTCGCTGGGCAGCGGCAAGGAAGTGGTAGGTATCCACGCCCATGCCGACGTGGTGCCGGTCAACCCGGACAACTGGAAGCTGGCCGATGGCACGCGCCTGGATCCGTTCAAGGTAACCCTGGTCGGCGACCGCATGTATGGGCGCGGCACCGAAGACGACAAGAACGGCATTGTCGTGGCGATGTACGCACTGAAGGTGGCCAAGGACGAGAACCTGCCCCTGGCCCGGCAGTTCAAGCTGCTGATCGATACCACCGAAGAAACCAGCGGCGATGCCATCCCGTACTACTTCGAACGCAACCCCACGCCCGACTACAACCTGGCGCTCGATGGCGGCTACCCGGTGGTCATCGCCGAAAAAGGCTATGGCACGATCATGGCCAGCTTCAGCAAGCGCCCGGCCACTGGCAAAGGCGCAGAAATCGTCAACCTGACCGGCGGCCTGGCTACCAACCAGATCCCGACCACTTCCGTGGCGACACTGGTCTCCGATAACCCGGCAGCGCTTGCCAAGCGCCTGCAGCAAGCCGGCGCCAAGTACGTGAAGCAGCATGGCGGCGATTTCAGGATTGACGCCAAACCCGAGGGCAACAATGTGTTGCTGACGGTAACTGGCGTTTCCGCCCACTCTTCGGAACCGGAATCCGGGGTCAACCCGGTGGCGCGCATGCTCGATTTCATCAACGGTCTCGGCCAGCAGGTGCCTATCAAGCACAACCACTTTACCGATGCCGCCCGCTACGCCGCCGACAACTGGGGCCTGGACTACCTGGGCAACAAGCTCGGCGTGGCCTTCAAGGACCCGTTCATGGGCCCGCTGACGGCCTCGCTGACCTTTGTCGGGGTTGATGACAAGGGCCTGAAACTGGCCGTGAACCTGCGCATTCCCAAAGGCAAGCCAATCGCCACGATCAAGGACGAACTGGCCGACAAACTGGGCAACTGGACGCGCCAAAGCCACACCTCGGTGGCCTTCGACTACAGCCTGGACGAGCCGATGTACCGCAACCCCGAAGGCGAATGGGTCAAGGCTCTGCTTGACGTCGCCACCGAGAACCTGGGCATGAAGCACGAGTTCGGTACCTCGGCAGGGGCAACCTCGGTGCACGACCTGCCCAACGGCGTGCAATTCGGCCTGGCCATGCCGGACGTGAAATACACCGGGCACAACGACAACGAGTTCAAGACCGTGGAACAGTTCATGCTGGACCTGCAGGTAGTAAGCGAGATGGTGGCGCGGATCGGACAGATGCCGAAGCTCTGAGCCAGCTGTACCAGCCTCTTCGCGGCTGAAGCCACGAAGAGGCTGGTACAGGCAACCTACCCTCATGACGTTTTTCAATCGCCTCCATGCCGTTTCCTGCATTGCCGTGCAGAGCGCCGTGCCGGATGCTTTATTTACTCCGAGACATGGCTTTTCCACCCGCAGAGGCTCGTATGAAGACCGTCGAACAAATCCTCAAGACCAAGTCCCAGCACCAGACCGTTTACACCATCGGCCCGGATGACTCGGTACTCGACGCCCTGAAACTGCTGGCGGAGAAAAACGTCGGTGCGCTGCCCGTGGTCGAGGGCAACCAGGTGGTGGGTATCGTCAGTGAACGGGACTATGCACGCAAACTGGTGCTCAAGGGCCGCTCCTCCGCCGCCACGCCGGTGCGCGAGATCATGAGCGCGCCGGTAGTGACGGTGGAGCCGAAGCAGAACCTCGAGTACTGCATGAACCTGATGACCAACCGCCACCTGCGCCACCTGCCGGTGGTCAGCAATGGCGAGTTGCTCGGCCTGCTGTCGATCGGTGACCTGGTCAAGGAAACCATTGCCGAACAGGCCCGCCTGATCCTGCAACTGGAGCAGTACATCCGCGGCGAATGAACGAACTCAATGGTAAGCGCGCTCCAGCTCGTCCAGCTGATGATCGAAGCTGCGCAGGCGTGCCGACCAGGTGTACACCAGTACTTCCAGGTCACGATTGAGCACGGCGGTGTTGCCGTGGCCGCTGCGGGTGGGCTCGCCCAGGTCCAGCTGGTAGCGCTCACGGGCCATTGCCTGGGCAACGCTGGACAGGTCGCGGGCATTGGCCAGCCAGTGGTGATGATGGTCATGAATCTCGCGGTCGAGCGCCCTGCACTGGCGTTTCAGGGCATCCAGGCTCTGCTCCAGCGGGGTGCCCTTCAGCTCGCCCATGACTTCTTCGAAAGTGCGCCCGGAATGCCAGTAGCTGCCCCAGAAATAGCGATCGAACACCGTTTCGACGCGGCGCAGCGCGACCTTGGTGTTCCAGATGGTCAGCAACGTTCGCCCCTGCACCACTTCGCGTTTGTTCAGGTGCAATTGCTGCCAGGCGATCCAGGCCAGGGCCACCAGGGCCACCGCCACGGTGACTGCGGCAGCGGCATACAGAAAATGCACGGCCTGGTTCATCTGTTGCGTCTGCCTGATGCCATAGAAGTAACTGGCCGTCAGGGTGCCCAGGATCGTCACGGAGCACCAGAAGCCCGGTGCGTAGGGATCTTTCATCGCGCTATCCCCTTGTTGTTTTCCTGAGCATAGCAACGGCCAATCACTCGTCAGGCACCACTCGGCGCTTTATTTCTTGCTTGGGTGCAGCGCCTCGTTGAGTTGGTCGATCATCGGAATCCAGTCGTCATCCGCAATGTATTTCTCGACCAGGAAATCGCGCTGTGCATCATTCCAGAAAGGCGCATCAACCAGTTTGACATCGTCATCGAGCGGCGAATGGGTGCTGATGAAACGGTCGATCTCGACCGGATCGTCAGACAACCCCAACTGCTTGAAAATCTCCGACAAAGGATGAATCGGCTTGTCCATGGTTCCTCCTCGGCGCCGGGCCGGTCGTCGACGATGCCGGCCCGGCATGGGTTGAGAGCATCAACTGAGCTCGCACACTTCGGCGCGCGGCACCAGCTTCAGGTATTGCTCCATGCTCATGTGAATCAGATGATCGTGATCACCCGCCTCCAGGTAGACATCGCCTTGGCGGGTAAGACTCGAATCAAGCAACATCTTTATCTGGTAGGCATCGCCAAGCGCCGGCACGGCACCGCGTTCGCAGTCGCCGAACAGGCTCGGCAGGCCGCTCTCGCGGGTCAGTTGCCAGGCCCCGGACATGCGCACCTTGCTCATGTCCAGATGCCGGTTGGCCGGCAACACGGCCATGATGTAGTTGCCATGACGGTCATCCAGCACCACCGACTTGGCAACCCGCTCGGCGGGTACGCCGGCGGTGCGGGCCGATTCCAGGCTGGTGGCCGAATGAGGATGGGGAATGATGTCGTAGTCGCAGTTGGCCTTGTTCAGGCGATCCTGCAGGGTCTTTGCCATACGCATGATGCACCTCCGGTTTCGCCCCCCAATGTCCAATTTTAGGCCGGGAACCGACTGGCAGGGCTAAACTTGTGCAATACAACACACGAGGTGACGACAGGTGATCGCCCGCTGCTGGCGCTGGCTGTTGCTGCTGTTGCTGCTTGGCATCACGCCTGGCGGCCAGGCCGCGCCCGGTGCAGTGTGGGTGCTGGGCATCGATGATGCCATCGGCCCGGCCAGCGCCGACTATCTGGTGCGTAGCCTTGGCCAAGCCCAGGAACAAGGTGCGCAATTGGTGGTTATCCGCATGGATACCCCGGGCGGGCTGGACAGCGCCATGCGCCAGATGATCAAGGCGATTCTCGCCAGCCCGGTGCCGGTCGCCACCTTCGTTGCCCCAAGCGGGGCCCGCGCCGCCAGCGCCGGCACCTACATTCTCTACGCCAGCCACATCGCTGCCATGGCACCAGGGACCAACCTGGGGGCCGCCACGCCAGTACAGATCGGCGGCCCACCCGGCCCTGCCAGGGAGGACAAGGCCAAAGGCAGCGATGACGAAACCCTCGCGCGCAAGCAGGTCAATGATGCGGCGGCCTACATGCGTGGCCTGGCGCAGCTGCGCGGGCGCAACGCCGATTGGGCGGAGAAGGCCGTGCGCGAGGCAGTGAGCCTGTCCGCCAGCGAGGCCTTGCGACTGAACGTGATCAATCAGGTAGCCGATGACCTGCCCGGGCTGCTGCGCAAGCTCGATGGCCAAACCCTAACCGTCGCGGGCCAGGCCCGCCAGCTGCAGACTGCCGGCGCCAGCCTGGTCGAGCACCTGCCGGACTGGCGTACACGGGTACTGGCGGTAATCACCAACCCCAGCGTGGCGCTGATCCTGATCATGGTCGGCGTTTACGGCCTGCTGTTCGAGTTCATGAACCCTGGCTCGACGGTCGGTGGCGTGGTTGGCGGCATCTGTTTGTTGCTGGCCCTGTATGCGCTGCAGCTGTTGCCGGTGAGTTTTGCCGGGGTGGCGCTGATATTGCTCGGCATCGCCTTCATGATCGGCGAGGCCTTCTTGCCCAGTTTCGGCGTGGTCGGCTTTGGCGGCATCGTCGCTTTCGTGGTGGGCGCGCTGATCCTGATCGACACCGACGCCCCTGGCTTCGGCATTCCACTGGCCTTGATCGGCACCCTGGCGTTGCTCTCGGCATTGCTGATTGGCGGGGTGATGGGCATGGCCCTCAAGGCCCGACGACGGGCGTTGGTCAGCGGCGACGCCGGCCTGGTCGGCAGCCTGGTCACGGTCACCGGGGTACTGGCCGGCAACCCGTTCTGCGGCGTGGTCCTGGCCCAGGGCGAACAATGGCAGGTGCAGTGTGCAACGCCGCTGCAACCAGGCCAGAGCGTGCGGGTAACGGCACGCCATGGCGTCATGCTGCAAGTGAGCGCCGCCGCCCCCGCGGCGCAAGGAGAGTGACCATGTTCATGCAACTGGGTTTCGGCGCGGTGCTGGTCGTGCTGCTGATGCTGTTGCTATCGGCATTCCGCATCCTGCGCGAGTACGAGCGCGCAGTGGTGTTCCAGCTGGGGCGTTTCTGGCAGGTGAAGGGGCCGGGGCTGATCCTGTTGATTCCGGTGGTACAGCAAATGGTGCGGGTCGACCTGCGCACGGTGGTGCTGGATGTGCCACCGCAGGACGTGATCACCCGCGACAACGTCTCGGTCAAGGTCAATGCCGTGGTCTATTTTCGCGTGCTGGACCCACAGAAGGCGATCATCCAGGTCGAGGATTTCCTGGTGGCGACCAGCCAGCTGGCCCAGACCACGTTGCGTGCGGTGCTGGGCAAGCACGAACTGGATGAGTTGCTGGCCGAACGCGAACAGCTGAACGTGGACATCCGCCAGGTGCTGGACGCACAAACCGATGCCTGGGGCATCAAGGTGGCCAACGTCGAGATCAAGCACGTCGACCTCAATGAGTCGATGGTGCGCGCCATTGCCCGCCAGGCCGAGGCCGAGCGCGAACGGCGCGCCAAGGTAATCCATGCAGAAGGTGAATTGCAGGCTTCGGAGAAGCTGATGCAGGCGGCACAGATGCTGAGCAAGGAGCCGGGAGCGATGCAGCTGCGCTATATGCAGACACTGGGGGCGATTGCCGGGGACAAGAGCTCTACCATCGTCTTTCCGCTGCCGGTGGAGTTGCTCAAGGGGTTGGTGGACAAGCCGAAATAGCGAAGGCCGCTACGCGATCCCTGGGCGAGCGGCCTTGTGTCGCGACAGGGCTGCAAAGCAACCCCTGGGTCTGTCAGATTGGCGCGCGGCGCAGGGTGGCCAGGAAGGTAGCCGCACCAATGAACAACCCGGCAAAGGTCCGGTTCAGGCGCTTCTGCTGCCTGGGCGTACGCAGCAGGCGAAGTACCCGCGCAGCCAAGCCGGTGTAGCCTGCCATTACCAGCATGTCGACGGCGACCATGGTCACGGTGATAGCCACATACTGCGGCAGCAGCGGGGCATGCGGGTTGATGAACTGCGGCAGCACTGCCAGCATGAACACCAGTGCTTTGGGGTTGCTGACGTTGACCAGGAAGCCACGGAATACCAGGCTCAGTGGCTTGCCGATCGGTCGCACGCCGGACTCATCGCTCATGTCCATCGGCAGGGCACGCCACTGCTTGTAGGCCAGGTACACGAGATAAGCGACACCGAACCATTTGATGATATGGAAAGCCGTGGCCGAAGCGGCCAGGACGGCACCGACGCCGGCGGCGATGATGGCGATTTGCACAATCAGGCCCAGCTGCAAGCCCAGGGCGTTCCAGTAACCACGCCAGAAACCGTATTGCAGGCCGCTGGACATCGAGGCAATTGCCCCGGCGCCGGGTGAAAGGCTGATCACCCAACAGGCGGCAAAGAAGCCCAACCATACTTCCATCGACATCGCACACCTCGCTCGCACATATGCTGCAAAACGTTAAGCTAAGGCGTTGATGAAAAAATAACCAGCAGATTTTGCAGGATTTGGATTGCCTGTACCCGCAAAGAGGCCGGTACAGGTTCAGTCAGCCTCGACCGACGCATCTTGATGCATCGCCTGCACCTCTGTCCCGCGCCAGCGCCGCACTGACTTCTGGAAAAACTGGCTGTTCGGCACCTGTACCAGCGCCCCACCCGCCTCGGGCATTTCCAGCAGGGTGGTGAACAGCAGGTTGATGGCGATGACCCGGCCCTTTACGCCCGGCTTGTCGAGGGTGTCGACCAGTTCGACCACATCACCGATGCGAAACGGCCCGACCGTGAAGATCAGCACCGCGCAAAGCAGGTTGGACAGCACGCTCCAGATGGCGAAGAAGGCCACCGCCGCTACCGCGACGAAACCGGACAATGCTGTCCACAGTACGGTCGCCGATACACCCAGGCGCTCCAGCACGAACAGCAGCGCGCTGCCCATGATCAGCCAGCGCAGGCCACCACGCACCGGTACCAGCAACTCCGGCGGCAGCGGATAACGCTGGCCCAGGCGGCTCAGCCCACGGGCAATAATGCGTTGCAGGACGAACGCCGCGATCAGGATCAGCAGAATCTGCAGGCCTAGCCAGAAGGTGTCCATCCATTGCCCTGGCAGCAGCGAACGCAGTTCCTCCATCAGGACAGTGCCTCGAGCTCTGCCTGCATGCTTTCGAGGGTTTCCAGCGCTTCCATCCAGGCCTCCTCCAGTTCGCCCTCGCGCTGCTTGAGCCTGGTCTGGCGCGCCAGCAGCTCACGCAGTTCATCCTTGCGCGCCGCATCGTAGAGGCCGCCATCACCCAGCGCGGTTTCGATCTCAGCCAGCTGCGCGTGCACCTGGTTGAGCTCGGTCTCGAGCTTGTCGGCGGCCTTCTTGTGCGGAGCCAGTTGCTGGCGCAAGGCTGCGGCAGCCTGGCGCTGGGCTTTCTTGTCGGTCTTGTCCGGGTTGACCGGGGCGCTACTGGCCGGCGCACTGCGCTGGCGGTACTCGACCAGCCAGCGGCTGTAGTCGTCCAGGTCACCGTCGAAGGTATCGACCTTGCCGTCGGCCACCAACAGGAAGTCGTCGGTGGTGCTCTTGAGCAGGTGACGGTCGTGGGACACCACCACTACAGCACCGGCGAACTCTTGCAGGGCCATGGTCAGTGCCAGGCGCATTTCCAGGTCGAGGTGGTTGGTCGGTTCGTCAAGCAGCAGCAGGTTCGGCCGCTCCCAGGCAATCAGCGCCAGCGCCAGACGGGCCTTTTCGCCACCGGAGAAGTTCACTACCGGCTCGTCGACACGGTCGCCATGGAAGTCGAAACCACCAAGGAAATCGCGCAGGGTCTGCTCACGTTCGGCAGGGGCGATGCGCTGCAGGTGCAGCAGCGGGCTGGCCTTGTCGTCCAGCGAGTCCAGCTGATGCTGGGCGAAGTAACCCACTGCCAGGTTCTCGCCACGTACCAGGCGGCCCGACAGCGGCTCAAGCTCGCCTGCCAGGTTCTTGATCAAGGTCGATTTGCCGGCACCGTTGGGGCCGAGCAGACCGATGCGTGCCCCTGGAGTGAGCTGCAGCTTGACCTTGTCGAGAATGGCCTTGTCACCGTAGCCCAGGCGGCCTTCGGACAGGCTCAGCAACGGGCTGGAAATCTTCTGCGACTCGCGGAAGACAAAGTCGAACGGCGAATCAACGTGCGCCGCCGACAGCTCCTCCATGCGCTCCAGGGCCTTGATTCGGCTCTGGGCCTGGCGGGCCTTGGTGGCCTGGGCCTTGAAGCGGGCAATGTACTTTTCCATGTGCGCGCGCTGCGCCTGCTGCTTCTCGTAAGCCTGCTGCTGCTGCGCCAGGCGCTCGGCACGGGTGCGCTCGAAGGCGGTGTAGCCGCCCTTGTACAGGTTCAGCTTGCGTTGCTCGACGTGCAGCACATGGTCGACCACGGCATCAAGGAAGTCGCGGTCGTGAGAGATCAACAACAGGGTGCCGGGGTAACCCTTGAGCCAGTCCTCCAGCCACAGGATCGCGTCCAGGTCCAGGTGGTTGGTGGGCTCGTCGAGCAGCAACAGGTCGGACGGGCACATCAGCGCCTGGGCCAGGTTCAGGCGCATCCGCCAGCCACCGGAGAAGTCGCCGACGCGGCGGTCCATCTGCTCGTTGGTGAAGCCCAGGCCGGCCAACAGCTTGCGGGCACGGGCATCAGCGGTATAACCGTCAGCACTTTCCAGCTCACTGTGCAGGCGCGCCAGGGCCGTGCCGTCATGCGCCTGCTCGGCTGCAGCCAGCTCGGCCTGGACCTTGCGCAGGCGCGCGTCGCCGTCGAGCACATAATCCACAGCCAGGCGGTCGAGCGTGTCTACCTCCTGGCGCATGTGGGCGATGCGCCAGTCTCCGGGCAGTTGGCAATCGCCGGCATCGGGCGACAGCTCACCGCGCAGCAAGGCGAACAGGCTGGATTTTCCGGCACCGTTGGCGCCGATCAGGCCGGCCTTGTGACCGGCGTGCAGGGTCATCTCGGCGCCTTCTAGCAAGCGCTGCGGACCACGCTGTAAAGTGAGGTTGGATAGTCTGATCATGATGGTCGCGGAGTCTACCAGCTTCCTCGGCCCATAGCGCGAGTGGAACCATGCACACCGACCTGTGGAATCACGCCCTGGCCCTGTATGCCAGGCCCGGCGTGGAAGCGGCCTGCCTCGCCTTGCAGGCCCAGGGTGGCGATGTCTGCCTGTTGCTGTGCGCAACCTGGCTGCAAGCACTTGGCGTGGCCGTGCTGGACGAGCGCGCGCAGATGTTGCGCGCGGTTGCCGAGCCCTGGCAACGTGACGTGGTCGCGCCGTTACGCAGCCTGCGCCAACAGTGGCGCGCGACAGCGCAGGGTGATGCGCAGCTGGTGGCGTTGCGTGACCAGGTCAAGCAGCTGGAACTGCAGGCGGAGAAGGCCTTGCTGGAACGCTTGCAAGCGTGTGCACAACAGTGGCCCACGGACGCTGACGTGCCCGCGGGCGACTGGCTGGCCCGGCTGGCGCCGGACCTGGTCCGCCACCACGACGCGCTGGACCAGTTGCGCGTCGCGGCGACCGCGCTTCAGGACGCCGAAGAAGGCGCCTGAACCGGGGTACTGGCGGGTGCCGAAGGTGCTACCGAAGCGGCAGGGGTGGCCGAGTTGGTTGCGACGGCCGGACTGCTGGCGGCAGGCGTAGCCGGTTTGGCTTCGGCTGGCTTGCTGGCGGCAGGTTTGGCCGCGGCTGGCTTGGCCGCCGTACGGGCTGGCGCTTTCGCAGCGACGGGTTTCGCGGCTGGCTTGCTAGCGGTGGCTTTGGCTGGTGCTGGCTTGGCAGCTGCGGTGGTCTTCGCCGCTGGCTTGGCAGCTGCAGTAGTTTTGGCCACTGGCTTGGCTGCCGGCTTGGCTGCAGCAGCGGTTTTGGCTGCTGGCTTGGCCGCCGGTTTGGCAGCCGCAGTTTTGCCCGCTGGTTTGGCTGCCGGCTTGGCTGCAGCAGTTTTGGCCGCTGGTTTGGCTGCCGGCTTGGCTGCAGCAGTTTTGGCCGCTGGCTTGGCTGCCGGCTTGGCTGCAGCAGTTTTGCCCGCTGGCTTGGCTGCCGGCTTGGCTGCAGCAGCGGTTTTGGCTGCTGGCTTGGCCGCCGGTTTGGCAGCAGCAGTTTTGGCCGCTGGTTTGGCAGTTGCAGTGGTTCTGGCTGCTGGCTTGGCTGCAGTTTTGGCAGCAGCGGTTTTCGCCGCCGGTTTGGCAGTTGCGGTGGCCTTGGCCGCTGGCTTGGCTGCAGCGCGCTGGTCAAGGGCCTTGGCTGCGGCTTCGCGAACCTTGCCTACACCTTGAGCCAGCTTGAGGCTGGCCTGGGCATCGCGCTTGAGTTGTTGAATATAGGAACGGGTCTGGGTTTGACGTTCCTTGAGAGAATCGAGCAATTCTTCCAGTTCACCAATGGCTTTATGTGCCTTGGCCTGTGCCTTGGCTTTACCTGCCTTGGCCGCGTCTTGCAGTTTCTGACGACCGCTGTGCAGTTTTTCCTGGGCCTTGCCACGCTGCTTTTCCAACTTGGCCAGCAGTTTTTCCGCATCAGCCAGCGCTTGCGAGCAGGCATCCTCCAAGTGTTCGAGCAGGCTGCCCGAAAGTTGCTGGAGCAGGTGTAACGGCGTACTTACTGGCTTCTTCTTGGCCGACATGGTTTACCTCCTGGCTGATGAGATTGCGGCTCATACTATGCTTCTGCTGCTACCGCCGCTAGGGCATGTTGACAGTATTGTTTACGCCGCGTTGCATGCCTGGGCAAAGTTGTTATCTTGCAGCTCCGAGCAAGTGTAGTTGCTGAATAAATGATTGCAGATATTCGGCAACTATCTGAACTGCGCCGTGCCCTGTAGGGGCGGCCTTGTCGCGATGGAGCGAAGCAGCCCCGGCATTATCAAATGCGATGCACAAATCCTGGGGCGCTTCGCCCCCCATCGAGACACGAGGCCGCTCCTGCAGGGCCTGCAAGTACGCACAATACAAAACTGAACACTGGCATAATTCCCTGCTCATTGACGCAGGAACTGATCATGCCTCGCTATCTAGTTTTAGGTTTATGCCTGCTGGCCCCTCTCGCCCTGGCCAACAATGATGAACACGACCTGGCCTACAGCCTTGGCGCCAGCCTGGGCGAGCGGCTGCGCCAGGAGATGCCGGACCTGGAACTGGATACATTGGTCGAAGCCCTGCGTGCGTCTTACCAAGGGCAACCGCTGAAGCTCGACAAGGCACGCATGCAGGCTGTGCTGCAGCAACATGAAGCGCAGGAAGGCGATGCCGCCGCGCAGAAACAGCAAGCTGCCGAGACACGCTTCATGGCCAACGAGCGCGGTCGTTACGGTGTACACGAACTACCGGGGGGCATGCTCTACAGCGAGCTGCAGGCAGGTACGGGCGCGCAGCCCAAAGCTGGCGGCAAGGTGCAGGTGCGTTATGTGGGCAGGCTGCCCGATGGTTCGGTATTCGACCAGAACCAGACACCCCAATGGTTCAACCTGGATTCGGTAATCGAAGGGTGGCAGGTGGCGTTGCCGCAGATGCGCACCGGCGCCAAATGGCGCCTGGTGATTCCGTCGGCGCAAGCTTATGGTGCCGAGGGTGCGGGTGATCTGATCGCACCCTACACCCCTCTGGTGTTCGAGATCGAACTGCTGGCAGTTGCTGATTGACCTGCGCCGTCAGGCCTCGACCGCGCCCTCTTCCTTGTGCGCGTTGTGCAGCACCTCGATCAGGCAGTCTTCAAGTTCGAAGCGCTCATGCAGCAGGGCTCCCAGCTTGGACAGCTTCTCGGCGAAGCGTTCGGTGTCCTTGCATTCGCCTTTATCGCAATGGTCATTGAAGGCCAGTGCAAACTGGGTGCTTTCATCAATGCGCGGATTGATCTGCGTGACCAGTTCCAGGCCTCGCGTATCACCAAACGCCTTAGCCTCACTGACCAATTGTTCGCTGACTTCGAAATGCCACGCCGAAACGTAGTCGACAAGGAGTGTGCAAAAGTCCCCGTTCGTATCCTTGTCGGCAAAGGCCGGCTTGGCGTCGCGCAATGCGCGGAAAGCCTGCACCAGTTCCTGGCGCTCCTCCAGCCAGCGATCGATCAGCTTGTGAACCCCACCCCAGCGTTCCTGAGCGTTCTGACAACTATCGAGCATGGCGATCTCTTCCCTTCTGGGTAGATGCCGCTGCACCTCGCACTACGACCGTGCAGCACAAAGGTGACATCAGCAGGACGGCATCGAGCAGTTGTGTTTTCGGTATGCGTGTTGCGAGATTATTCCCGCGCGTGCTGCCCATCAAGGTACGCAGTGGACAAAGTTCATACAAGCGTTTAATACCTTGTTACACCGCCATTGGTCGCGCTACTGGTCAAGCCTTGCGCCAGGTCAAGTTCTGGTCAGGGTGCGGAAACGATACGCCAGCAGGCAGCTCGCGGGCGGCACCGCCAGCAGCAGGAAGGCCAGCAAGCTCCACTCGGGTAGCGTCAGGTCGAGAAAACTCCAGGTCAGCGAGTTGCAGTCAGGGCCGCCGAGCAACAGTTGCCGCGCCGCTTCGCTCCAGGATTGTTGCAATACCCATGCGATCGGCAGCGGGCAGAGCGGCAGGGCATCGTCCGCTCCCTGCAACCATACGTGCCGTGCCGCCAGCAATGCTCCCGCCAGCGAACAGCCTAGCGTCGCCCGCGCATAACAGCGGACACCCTGGGAGCCCGGTGCCTGCAGCACCGCCCCGAGGCACAGTAGCGCGTATAGGCCAAGCAACAGCCGCTGGCTGAAACACAATGGACACGGCACCAACCCCAGGGCATTTTCCAGCTGAAAGGACGCGACAAGCACCGCCAGTGCGACCAGGCAGGCAGGTAGGAAAAAGGTACGCAAACGGGCCGGCAGCATGGGCGGTCAAGGTCCCGGAATGATGAAGTGGCTTGAAACGGTAGAGGAAAGGCACGCTTTGTTTCAAGGCACGACAGCAGCGACAAGTCGCTGAATCGCGAAGGAAATTTCCAGCAAATAGGTAGGAAACGTCTGAAGAAAGAGACTGCAGATCCAGCCTGCATCAATGGATAAGTTACCCGCCCCCATGGCCCGCACCTTGGCGCGGGCCATGGGTAGGGTCAGGCGCGCACGCCCTCTGGCAATGGCAGGGCCAGCAGGCGCTCATCCAGCAAGCTGAGGCCCTCCTGGAACAACTGGTTGCTACGCTCGGTCTCGCCAAGGCCGGCGAGCAGCCGGGCCAGCTCGGCGCAGGCCTCGGGGTTGCGTTCCATGCGCAGGCTGCTTTCCAGGTAGTCGCGCGCCTTGCCCCACAGGCGGTTCTGCAAGCTCAGGCGGCCCAGGGTCAGCAGCAGGCTGGCGTCTTCCGGGTGAGCCTTGAGCCAGCCTTCGGCGGTTTGCAGCTGGCGCGCCGGGTCCTCGCCACGCACCAGGCCGTACAGGCGAGCCAGGTGGCTTTCGTACTCACGCTTGAGGGCGGCGCGCAGCACTTGCTCGGCTTCACTCTGGGCGCCGACCTGGCGCAACTGCTCGGCATAGGCCAGCACCAGTTGTGGTTCCTGGCGCTGGGCCGCGGTCAGTTGCTGCCAGGCACGCTCCAAGGCCTGACGCGCACTTTGCGCATCCTCGCCCCGGGTCGAGGCCAGGCTCAGGTTCTGCCCCCAGGCACGCTGCTCCAGGGCGGACAGCTCGGCGGCCGGCAGCACCTTGCCTTTGCGCAGGTCGGGCAGCAGGCGGATCAAGGCCGACCAGTCGCCGCGCTCCTGGTACAGGCGCTGCAGCAGGCGCAGCACCTGGCTGTTGTGCGGGTGGCGTTCCTGCATGGCCAGCAGGGTTTCCAGGGCGCCATCGCTTTCACCACGGTCCATTTGCAACTGCGCATGGGTCAAGGCAATGGCCAGCTCCGCTTGCGGCTGGCGCTCCAGGGCACGCTCCAGCAAGTTGTCGCTGTCTTCAGTACGGCCTTGCTCGTTGGCGGCGCGCGCCGCACCGAGGTAGAGCAACAGCGGCTGGCGTTCGGCCTCGGCGGCCCGGTGCAGATGGCGTTGGGCGCTGGCCCAGCGGCCTTCGGCAAGGTCCAGCTGGCCCTGTTCGATGGACAAGCGAATGCGTCGGCTGCGGTTGCGCCGCGACCACGGGTTGACCACGCCGCTGGAGGTCAGCACCAGGCCGACCAGGTAGCGCAGCAGCCACAACAACACGATCACCGCCAGCAAGCCGGCCAGGGCTGCCCACAGCCCCGACTGATAGCGGAAACTGCCGTAGGAAATCAGCACATAACCGCTGTGCTTGGCGACTGCGATACCCAGCGCGGCGGCAATCACGATCGCCAGTACGGCCAGCAGGTAGACGCGCTTCATGGCTTGCCCCCTTCAGCCTCGGCCGGCAGGTGACGGCGCTGGATGTACGCCTGCACTGCAGCCAGGCTTTCGCTCAGGTCGGGGGTGACCACCGAGACCGGCTGCTCCGCCAGGGCGTTGAGGCTGTCGAGCATGGCCTTGCTTTGCGGGTTATCGGCGTTGAAGTTAGCCAGCAGCACGCTACGGGCATCGTCCAGGGCTTGGGTGTAGACCTTGGCGTCGCCGTTGAGCGCCGCCCACTGGGCCTGCTCTATTGTCAGGCTCAGGGCCAGGCGCAGCTGGTTCAACTGCTGCCCGGCCAGCAATGGGCGCACGTTGTCATCGGCGTTGAAGTCGATCTGGAAGTATTTGGAGATCTCGGCCCACCACTGCGACAGGCGGCTGGCGCCATCGCCGTCGGAGGTCAGGGCACCGAGCGCATCGGCATTGCTGGCGAACTCTGGCGACTGGGCGCTGAGCTGCTGCACCAGCTCGCGCTGCGCGGCCAGTTTCAGAAACAGGCCAGTACGGTCCGGTTGCTGCGTGCTGTTGAGCGTGGCCAGACTACGCGCCAGCTGCTCGCGGGCGGCGAAGGCGCCGGGGTCGCTCTGTTCACGCAGGATCTCGTCAGCACCCTCGACCAGCGCTTTGGCACTGGTGATGTCCTGCAGCGCCGACAGGCGCAGGGTGGCCAGGCGCAGCAAGTGCTCGGCCTCGGCCAGGCGCCATTCCTTGCGGCTTTCACCCAGCACGGTTTCCAGGCGCTGGCTAAGGCGTTGCTGGTCGCCTTGCAGCTGCGCCACCAGGCGGCGGCGGTCTTCCAGCTCGCTGGCAGCCGGCAGGCTGGCCAGTTGCGCGCTGATCTGCTGTTCACGCTGCTGCAGGGCTTCGGCGCGTCGGTTCAGCGCCTCGATGTGCTGGCCCTGGTTGAATTCGCTGCCTTGCAGTTGACGCACCTGCCAGACACCCCAGCCACCTACCGCGACCCCGGCCGCACCCAGCAGCAGGGCCAGCGTTGCCAGACCACTGCCGGAGCGCTTGGCAGGCGGGACGGTGACGGGTTCCGCCGGCGCCTGTGCCGACGGCTGATCGTT
The DNA here is from genome assembly GCF_014269185.2 of Pseudomonas oryzicola. Lineage (NCBI taxonomy): Bacteria > Pseudomonadati > Pseudomonadota > Gammaproteobacteria > Pseudomonadales > Pseudomonadaceae > Pseudomonas > Pseudomonas oryzicola. The sequence continues at coordinate 19,966 of NZ_JABWRZ020000005.1, read as the reverse complement.
TTTGGACAAGACAGTCTCGCTCACGTATCCATCCTTTGCATGGGGGCGCACCGCGTTCAGCTTAGCGCCTTAGGAGGCAGGTGCAGCGCTGCGCTGCACGGCTGCCAGCAAGGCCGTGGCACTGGCGCCACGGCAATCCACAACCTGTTGGGCCCCGGCGGCCCTGGCCTGTTCGGCGACCCGCGGGCTGGGCACGAACAGCGGCAGGCGTGCCAGCTGCGGCCAATCGGCGCCGGCCATTTGCTGCAAGTGCTCAAAACCCTGCCCACTGCTGACCACCAGGCCATTGAGGCGTTCCGCTTCGATGCGGCGCATCAAGGTGCCCGGCGGGTAATCCGGCAGGCAACGACGATACAGTTCCAGATAATCGACACTAGCACCTTGCTCTGCAAGACGCTCTGCCAGCAGTTCGCGACCTCCGACCCCGCGCACGATCAAGATGCGCGGCGTCGGTACGGCTACAGCCTGGCGCAGGGCTGGCAGCGCCAGCAAGGCTTCGCTGTCATCGCCAGCCGATGGGACGTTAACTGCCAGGCCCGCCGCCTGCAGCACCGCCGCGGTCGCTTCGCCCACAGTGAACCAGCCTTGTCGTGGCGGCTGCAGGCCGGCCTGGGCCAGTTGTTCGAGCAATAACCTGGCGGCCGGTTTGCTGACCACGATGATTGCCTGGAAACCCGACAGACCCTCCAGAAATCGGCGCTGGCGGTTATCCACAACCACGGGCTCGATCGCCAGCAGCGGCAGGCAGCTACTGCCCACCCCCGCCACCGCCAGGCTTTGCGCCAAAGCTGCGCAGTCTTCGGCAGGCCGGGTCAGCAACAGGCGCCATGGGCTCACGGGTGGCCGGCCTCGCCGTAGACTTCCTTGAGGATGGCCTCGGCGCCCTGCCCCAGCAGATCTTCGGCGACCTGCACGCCGAGCACCTCGGCGTTGCCACGAGGCGCCCGGGCTTCCGCCACCAGCAGGGTGCCGCCGCTGGGCTGGCCGACCAGGCCACGCAGCCACAACTGGTCACCTTCCAGCACCGCGTAGCAGGCGATTGGTACCTGGCAGCCGCCATTCAGGCGTTTGTTCAGGGCGCGCTCGGCCACTACCCGGTCGGCGGTGTCGACATGGTGCAGCGGTGCCAGCAGCGCATGGATCTCGCGATCGGCGCTGCGGCATTCGATGCCCACCGCACCCTGGCCACCCGCTGGCAGGCTGTCATCGACGCTGATGGTGGAGGTGATGCGGTCTTCGAAGCCCAGGCGGATCAGGCCGGCGGCGGCGAGGATGATGGCGTCGTACTCACCGGCATCCAGCTTGGCCAGGCGGGTGTTGACGTTGCCGCGCAGGAAGCGGATCTGCAAGTCGGGGCGGCGCGCCAGCAACTGGGCCTGACGGCGCAGGCTGGAGGTGCCGACGATGCTGCCGGCCGGCAGTGCTTCGAGGCTGGCAAAGCGGTTGGAGACAAAGGCGTCACGCGGGTCTTCGCGCTCGCAGATGCAGTACAGGCCCAGGCCTTCGGGGAAGTCCATGGGCACGTCCTTCATCGAATGCACGGCGATGTCGGCTTCATTGTCCAGCAGGGCGGTTTCCAGTTCCTTGACGAACAGGCCCTTGCCGCCGATCTTCGCCAGGGGTGCGTCGAGCAGCTTGTCACCGCGGCTGACCATGGGCACCAGGGTCACTAGCAGACCAGGATGAGCCTGCTCGATGCGGGCTTTGACGTATTCGGCCTGCCACAGGGCCAAGGCACTTTTACGGGTGGCGATGCGGATTTCGCGAGTGGACATGGAACGCCCCAATCCAGAGAAATGCTGCGGATGATAACAGCATCGCCGCTATCGCTAGCAGATGTGGATCAGTTGAGGGCCTCTTCGCGGCTGAAGCCGCTCTCACAAGCTACAGTGCCGCTCGACGGGGCAATGCCGGACCTGTGGGAGCAGCTTCAGCCGCGAACAAGGGCGCAGCCCTTGCCATGCGGGTGCCGTATCAGAGGGTTTGCATCATCTTGCGCACGCCGGCCACATGACGTCGGCTGACGGTAAGGGCATCGCCGTCCAGGCCCTTCAGGTACAGCTGGAAATGCCCCAGCGGAGTGCGCTGCAGGCGTTCGATACGTTCACGGGCGACCAGTGCGTTGCGGTGGATACGCACGAAGCGTTCACCGAACTCGTCTTCCAGGGCCTTTAGCGGCTCGTCGAGCAGCACTTCGCCGGTCTCGTGGCGCAAGGTCACGTATTTGTGGTCGGCAATGAAATAGATCACCTGAGGTAAAGGGATCAGCTCGATGCCTTTGCGGGTGCGAGCACTGATGTGACTGCGCGGGCCGCCACCTTCACTACCCGGCCGGGTGAGCGCGGCCAGTTGCGCGCGATTGGGTCTTTCGGCCTTGCGCAAGGCATCGCGCAAGGCCTGGGCCTGGAAAGGCTTGGTCACATGGCTGAGGGCGCTGTCCTTGAAAGCCTCGGCACCATATTCGTCGTCCCCGGTGCAGAACACCACTGCCGGCGGCGCCTCGCGCTCGCACAGGCGAGCAGCGACCTGCAAGCCGTCCAGGCCTGGCATGCCGATGTCCAGCAGGACCACATCGGGCTTGAGGCTCTCGATCAGCGCCAGGGCCTCCTCGCCGTTGGTGGCGCTAGGCTCCAGCACGGTGTATCCCTCCAGCTCGCCGAGCAGCCGGCTGAGGCGTTCACGGCCTTGGGGTTCGTCATCAACGATCAGGACATTCATAATTGCGCTGGATTCCTGAATGAGTCTCGCACAGGTATAGCGTAGACAGGTGTGGTTCGAGCGACACTGCGGTCAGGCTCTAGACCGGTGCGATGGCCAAAGATTCACTCGGCAGGCAGATTCACTGCCAGTCCTCTGTCCAACTGTAGACGGTCCGTGGAACACTGCCGTTCATTCCATGAAATCGTTGTTCGCCGTTTTCCCGGCATTTCTCTCGACCAGCGCCCTGCGGCGCCCGGCACAACCCTGCTATCATCCGCGCCACTTCTTTCGTTCACGCCTGCAATGAGTGAATCCATGAGCACCGACAAGACCAATCAGTCCTGGGGCGGCCGCTTCAGTGAGCCCGTCGACGCCTTCGTCGCCCGTTTCACCGCCTCGGTCGATTTCGACAAGCGCCTGTACCGCCACGACATCATGGGTTCGATCGCCCACGCCACCATGCTGGCGCAGGTCGGCGTGCTCAGCGATGCCGAGCGCGACACCATCATCGATGGCCTGAAGACCATCCAGGGTGAGATCGAGGCCGGCACCTTCGACTGGCGCGTCGACCTCGAAGACGTGCACATGAACATCGAGGCACGCCTGACCGACCGCATCGGCATTACCGGCAAGAAGCTGCACACTGGTCGGAGCCGCAACGACCAGGTGGCCACCGACATCCGCCTGTGGCTACGTGACGAGATCGACCTGATCCTGGCCGAAATCACCCGCCTGCAGCAGGGCCTGCTGGAGCAGGCCGAGCGTGAAGCCGAAACCGTCATGCCCGGGTTCACTCACCTGCAGACGGCGCAACCGGTCACTTTCGGTCACCACCTGCTGGCCTGGTTCGAAATGCTCAGCCGCGACTACGAGCGCCTGGTCGACTGCCGCAAGCGTGCCAACCGCATGCCTTTGGGCAGCGCCGCCCTGGCCGGTACCACCTACCCGATCGACCGTGAACTGACCTGCAAGCTGCTGGGCTTCGACGCCGTGGCCGGCAACTCGCTGGACGGCGTGTCGGACCGTGACTTCGCCATCGAATTCTGTGCAGCTGCCAGCGTGGCGATGATGCACCTGTCGCGCTTCTCCGAAGAGCTGGTGCTGTGGACCAGTGCGCAGTTCCAGTTCATCGACCTGCCAGACCGCTTCTGCACTGGCAGCTCGATCATGCCGCAGAAAAAGAACCCCGACGTGCCGGAACTGGTACGTGGCAAGAGCGGCCGTGTATTCGGCGCCCTGACCGGCCTGCTGACCCTGATGAAAGGCCAGCCGCTGGCCTACAACAAGGACAACCAGGAAGACAAGGAGCCGCTGTTCGACGCCGCCGATACCCTGCGCGACTCGCTGCGTGCTTTTGCCGACATGATTCCGGCAATCAAGCCCAAGCACGCCATCATGCGTGAGGCGGCCCTGCGCGGCTTCTCCACCGCCACCGACCTGGCCGACTACCTGGTACGCCGTGGCCTGCCGTTCCGTGACTGCCACGAGATCGTTGGCCATGCAGTGAAATATGGCGTAGACACCGGCAAGGACCTGGCCGAAATGAGCCTGGATGAACTGCGCCAGTTCAGCGACCAGATCGAGCAGGACGTGTTTGCCGTGCTGACCCTGGAAGGCTCGGTGAATGCCCGCAACCACATTGGTGGCACCGCACCGGCGCAGGTGCGTGCGGCAGTGGCTCGCGGCAAGGCGCTGCTGGCTTCGCGTTAACCCCAAAGGCGAGGGCTTCGCCCTCGTTCGCCGGCAAGCCAGCTCCCCCAGGTGTGTGAGAGCTGGCTTGCCGGCGATGGGCTGCGAAGCAGGCCCGGATTTTAGCGCTTGCCGCTACGAATCATCTCCATGAAGGCCGGCATCGCCGCCGTCTTGTCCGCCAAGATCCGCGCCATGTGCGGGTTGTCGCCCATCAGCTCGAGCAACGTCTTGGCCTGGGGGAAATCTTCCAGGAAGTCGATGTTCAGCACCTTCTTGCCCACAGCACAGGCCAGGTCGACCGAGAAGCAGAACATCAGGTCTGCCAGCGTCAGTTGCTCACCCGCCACATAGGGTGCGAAGCGGCCGTTGCGCTTGAGCGTGGCAAACCCGGCCAGCAGGTCGGCACGGGCTTTTTCCTTGATCAGCGGCTCCACCGACATGCCAAAGAACGATTCGGCGTAGCAGGTACGCGCCGGCAGCTCGATGTACAGCTCGATTTCCTTGAGCAGCTCACGCACCTTGGCCTGCCCGAACGGGTCGGCCGGCAGCAGCGCCTTGCCGCCCTGGGTTTGCTCGATGTAGTCGAGGATAACGCTGGTTTCGCTGAGGAAGCCATGTTCGGTCTGCAACACCGGCACCTTGCCTCGTGGGCTCACTTCCAGCGCCTGCGGCGCCTGGCCGCCATAGAAGGTGACCTCCTCGAAGGGCAGGCCTTTTTCCAGCAGGGCCAGCTTGACCATGTTGTAGTAGTTGCTGACCGCGAATCCATGAAGCTTGAGCATGAGGTAACAGCCTCCAGGCCGTAAGGGGTTGGCCCGGCTTTTATAGACTGATCGCCAGCCTCTTGACCAGTGTCATGCGCCCCGTCAATGCCCGGGCATTGCCGTCGCAGGCATGGCACACTGTGCATCCCATCACAGGAGTACCGCCATGAGCGAGCCCACCGAAATCGACAATGACGACGACGAAACCTTCGCCGAGGCGACGCTGACCCAGGCCATCGAAAACCAGATTGAAAGCGGCGAGCCGCCTGCGGCCAAGGCTACCTTCAACAAGCTGACCCTGGTTGGTTATGCACGCGAAGACATTCTCAACCTGATGGCCCATGTGCTGGCCTTCGAGATCGACAACATGCTGGTGGAAGACCGCGCGTTCGACAGCGAGTGGTATGAAAGCGCGCTGCGGGCGCTGCCGGAGTTGCCGCCTGAGATGGATCAAGGCGACGACGAATAACCCGTCTACACTCCACGATCAGGCACCGCCAATGGTGCCGCCATCCTTGTCTGGAAGTCAGGAGTCGCCATGTCCTTCACCCCCGATCTGATCGCCGAACTGGAAGTACTCGCGCTGTTCAAACACGACAGCAGCCAGGAAGGCATCAAGATTCACAATAACGCCTCGCCTGCCCTGGTTGCCGCTGCGCAACGCCTGCATGAAAAGGGGCTGACCGATCAACCTGATGGCGGCTACCTGACCAGCCTGGGTCATGACGCCGTTGAAAGTGTGCAACTGCTGCTGAACATCCTCAAGGCGCCACAGCCGGCCTGAACCAGGATTGCAAGGGGCTGCCATGCAGCCCAGCTGCCGACAAACCATCTCCCACAGGGACTGCACACGGCTTGAAGCCAATGCGCTCGGGTGGGAGCTGGCGTGCCGGCGATGGGCTGCGGCGCGGCTCCAATCAGTTAACTGCAGCCCTGCGCCTTTCCGCCAGGCGCGAGCGCCCGTACAGGACCACGATGGCCAGCAAGGCCACAGCTTGCGCCGACAGCGAGTAAGCGTCGGCGTGAATGCCCAGCCAATCGAACTCGAAGAACGCCACTGGCCGGGTACCCAGCACCCCAGCCTCTTGCAGCGCCTTCACGCCATGCCCGGCGAATACCACCGACAAGGCGCACAGCAGCCCGGCGTTGATACTGAAGAACAGCGACAACGGCAGCTTGGCCGAACCCCGCAGGATCACCCAGGCCAACCCCACCAGCAGCACCAGCGCCGTGGCACCACCCGCCAGCACCGCCTGGTGCCCGCCTGGGCCAGCCTGCAGCCACAGGGTCTCGTAGAACAGGATCACTTCGAACAGTTCGCGGTACACCGAGAAGAACGCCAGCACGGCAAAACCGAAGCGCCCACCGCCACTGACCAGGCTGCTCTTGATGTAATCCTGCCAGGCGGCCGCGTGGCGGCGATCGTGCATCCACACACCAAGCCACAGCACCATCACTGCGGCGAACAGCGCCGTACAGCCTTCCAGCAGCTCACGCTGGGCACCACCCACGTCGATCACATAGGCCGCCAAGGCCCAGGTGGCGAAGCCGGCCACCAACGCCAGGCCCCAGCCCATGTTGACACTGCGCACCGCCGACTGCTGGCCGGTGTTGCGCAGGAAGGCCAGGATCGCCGCCAGTACCAGGATCGCCTCGAGGCCTTCGCGCAGCAGGATCAGCAAACCGGAAACGAAGCTCAACGACCAGCTCAAGCCATCGCTGCCCAGCAGCTTGGCCGCCTGCTCGAGCTTGGCCTTGGCTTCGCCCAGGCGTTGCTCGGCCTGGGCGACGGGCAAGCCATCCTGCAGCGCCTGGCGGTAGGCCATCAGGGATTTTTCGGTGTCCTTGCGCGCCAGGGTATCGATGTTGTCCAGTGAACTTTCCACTAGCTCGAAGCCTTCCAGGTAAGCTGCCACCGACAGGTCATAGGCCTGGTCATGGTCGCCTGCGCGGTAGGCAACCAGGCTCTTGTCCAGGGTACTGGCGGTGTACTCGAGCAATTGCGCGGGGCCGCGCTTGACCTGGGGTGGCTGCGCGCGCTGGGCGCGGAACGCCTCGACGACGGCATTGCCTTCTTTGGTGGCGACTTCGGCCGGGGTCTGGCGGGCCAGGTCGGCAATGTTCCAGGTCTTGTCGCCTTTGCCGGCTTCCGCCTTGGCGGTGAAGCTGGCGATATAGGCGGCCACGTCCCAGCGCTGGCGATCATCCAGCTGGTCGGCGAAGGACGGCATCTCGGTGCCGTCGATACCCAGGGCCAGGGTGTTATAGAGGTCGAACAAGCTCAACTGGTCGAGGCGCGCGACATTGCGCAGGTTGGCGGGTGCCGGCTCCAGGCCCACGCCTGCCGGGCCGTCGCCGGCGCCGGTGTCGCCATGGCAGATCGAGCAGTTTTGCGCATACAGCGCCGCGCCACGGGCCGGGTCCGGGGTAATCACCGGGGCCTGGCTGACCTCGTAGGCCACTGCCAGGCGCGCGCCCAGCTGGCGGGCCTGGCGGGCAACGACAGCGCCTTCCTGGCGCTGGTCGATGGCCTCGCGCAACGCCTGGACACCCTGTTCCAGAGCCGCTTGCTCAGCATGCGCAGGCAGGCCTTTGACCAGGTCGGCCAACACCGCGCTGAACTCCTGCTGCTCGCGGTATTCGCCATTGTCGATCACCTTGCCGTCCTGCACGGTCGGTGGGTAGTCGGCGCCAATGTAGTCGAGCAAGTGCAGCGCCTTGGTGGCCTCGGCGGGGGCTTCGGCCAGCGCCAGGGTACTGCACAGCGCCAGCACCGGGCCGAGCAGCAAAGCAGGCAGCCAGGCAAGCAGACGGGAACGGGTATTCATGGCCAGTCTCGAGGAGAATGCGAAAGAGAACATTGTTCACTTCCACTTTGCTTCTCTCAAGGGCGGTGGGCAGATTTCATGAAAAATCTTGCTACAAATCAGACGAAGTGAGGGAAAGGTATGAGGGCTGGGCAATGCCGGTGCCTGGCGGGAGATTGGGTGGGGGCTGACAGGTGCCTGCCTTGGCATATTCAGCGCCTGTGAAACCGAGCGCCGCCCGCGCGGCGCATCGCGGATAAATCCGCTCCTACATCTGTTTCGGGCCAGTTATTCCTGCACCATTGACGCGCGCACCCTTGATGCATGGCAGGAGATAGGTGGAGCGACAGTGGCGATGCCTTCGATTACGAATGGAACAAACAAGGCGGACAGCGGCGACCTCACAGGAGGCACTGGCCCGAAACAAACGTAGGAGCGGATTTATCCGCGATGCGCCGCGCGGGCGGCGCTCGATTTCACAGGCGCTGAATATGCCAAGGCAGGCACCTGTCAGCCCTCCCCGATCTCCCGTCAAACACCCCGCAACTTCACTGCTTCCCAGCCTCATTCCACCCCCCACCCAACGCCAGGAACACACCAATCTGCCCCAACGCCACCTGGCTATTGGCCGCCGCCAACTGCGCGCGCATGTCGGTATAGGTGCGCGTTGCCTGCAAATCCGCCAGGAACGATTCACGCCCCGCCTGGTAATAGCGGTGGGTCTGGTCGGCCGCTTCCTTGGCCGACTTCTCCGCCTCGGCCAGTGCATCGCGCCGGTCCAGCAAGGCACTGTACTGCGCCAGGCGGGTCTGGGTTTCGCGGATGGCGTTCAGCACCACCCCATCGAAATTCGCCAAGGCCGCCTGGGTCGAGGCTTCGGCCATGCGAATGCGGGCGCGGGTGCCATTGGTGGGGATGGTCCAGCTGACCTGCGGGCCAAAACCCCAACGATTGGTCGCCGGCTCGCCGAGATTCTCGAGGATACCGATGGTGCCGACCTGGGCGCCGATACTGATATCCGGGTACAGCGCACCGGTGGCGACACCAATGTTGGCAGTGGCAGCGGCCAGCTGGCGTTCGGCCTGGCGCACGTCGGGGCGGCGCTTGAGCAGGGCAGCGCCATCGCCGACGGGCACCAGCTGGCTCAGGTGCGGCAGTTCGGCACACTCGGCAGTGCCGGCGGGCAGTTGCTCCACCGGCTTGGCCAGCAAGGCCGCCAGGGTGTACATGCCAGCCTCGCGCTCGGCCTTGAAGCGTGGCAGCTCCGCGCGCAAGGACTTGAACTGGGTCTGCGAGCGGGTGACCTGGGTTTCGTCACCACGGCCGGCATCACGCAGGCGCTGGGTGAGCTTTACGCTTTGTTCCTGCAGGTCGAGCGACTCGCGGGCGATATGGTACTCCTCGTTGGCCGAGCATACCTGGGTGTAGGCCTTGACCACATCTGCCACCAAGGTGATGCGGGCAGTGTCGGCAGCGGCCTGCACAGCATCGGCATTGGCCTTGGCGGCCTCGGTACCGCGCTTGAAGGTGCCCCACAGGTCGAACTGATACGAGGCGCTGACAATCGCCTCACCGATATTGGCCACCGGCACTTTCTCGGGCAGCAGGAAGGCTTCGCCAGACTCCTGCAGGCGCTGGGCACCCAGTTTGACGCCACCGTTGAAGCCACCTTCCGACTCGGCCACTTCGACCTGAGCGCGGGCCTTGGCGATGTTGGCAGCGGCCACACGCAGTTCGGTGTTGGCACTCAGGGCCTGACGCACCAGCTCGTTCAGGCGCGGGTCCTGATACAACTGCCACCAGTCCTCAGGCACCGGCGCCGACACCACACTGTCAGCATCCCGGCGCAACGGGCCATTGAGGTCACTGCGCTGCACTGCGGCATCCTTCGGCACTTCATAGTCGGGGCCAACCATCATGCATGCCCCCAGCGACAGGCACAGGCCGGCCAGCATCAGCTGTTTCATGGGTGCTGGCCCTCGATGATCGACACCGTGGCGGTTCGCCCGGCGATCATGCGGAAGTCCTGCGGCACTTCGTCGAAGGCGATGCGTACCGGAATACGCTGGGCCAGACGCACCCAGCTGAACGCTGGGTTGACGTTGGGCAGCAGGTTGGCCCCGCTGCTGCGGTCGCGGTCTTCGATACCGGCAGCGAAGCTCTGCACATGACCGCTCAGGCGGGTGTTGTCGCCCATGACCCGAATATCCACGGCATCGCCAATGTGGATGCCGCCCAGCTTGGTTTCTTCGAAGTAACCATCGACGTGGTACGAGGCGCTGTCGACCACCGACAGCACCGGCCGGCCTGCGGTGACAAATTCATGATTACGCGGCGCACGGTCGTTGAGGTAGCCGTCCACCGGGCTGCGCACCACCGAACGATCGAGGTTGAGCTGGGCGGTATCGACCGCCACTTGCGCCTCGCTGACCGCCGAGCGGGCACGAGCCTCGCGGGACTGGCTTTCTTCCAGTTGCTCGGCGGCCACCAGGTTACCCAGCTTGCGGTTGCGCTGCGCTTCGCGAGTAGCCTGGGCCAGGGTTTCCTGGCGCTCGCCCAGGGTCGCCCTGGCCTGGCGCAGGGCCAGGGTGAAGCGGTCCTGATCGATGGTGAACAGCACATCGCCGCGCTTGACGGTCTGGTTGTCGCGCACCTCGACCTTCTGGATCAGCCCGGAAACATCTGGAGCGATCTGGATCACGTCGGCACGGATATGGCCGTCGCGGGTCCAGGGGGCGAACATGTAGTAGACCACCATCTGCCACACGAGCACGGCGGCGAAGGTCACTACCAGCAAGGTCAGGACCACACGGCCCAAGGTCAGCAAAGGTTTTTTCATGGCAGCATCAGGTTTCGGCAAAAGTGGTCCACCGCACCAAGCAGCACGGCATACAAGGCAACGTTGAACAACGCCCGGTGCCAGACCAGGCGGTAGAAATGCACGCGCACCAGCACCGCGTGCACCCCGAGGAACAGCAGGTAGGTGCCAAACATCATCACCAGCAGCGTGGGCAGGAATACCCCGCTGATATCCAGTTCACCAATCACAGGGGCGCTCCGTCGAGTCCGGGGGGCAATTGCGGCTGTTCGGCGGGTTCGAGCATCACCTCCACACCCGGCAACAGCGCCAGGCGCAAGCCGCTCAGGGCATGCAGCAGGTGGGTGCGGGCATCGCCGCGCTCGTACAGCTCATCGAGGTTCAGCGCCAGGCGCGCGCGCTCCATGTTGCGCAGCAGCGCAGCGGGCGCATGCAGGCGTTCGCCGGTGCGCAGGCAGGCAGCGTAATGCGCGCCGACTTCCTCGATCACGGTGGCCAGTCGCTCACGGGCCAGCTGGCCGGCACGCGGCATATAGGCCAGTAGGTCCAGCAGGTTAAGCCCTACGCGCAGGTCACGCAGCGCCACGCCGCTGTCCTGCCCGGTCTGCGACAGGCGCGGCAGGTGCTGCATCAGGCGGTCGAGCATCTGCACACCCACGTGGCGGTGTTCGGCAAGGGTGGCCGGCTCGGTCATTTCGACGATATCGCGCCAGGCGAAGCGGGTCATGCGCTTGGCCGCCAGCTCCACGCCGAACGGGCGCATCACCAAGGTCCAGATGAAGGCGAACAGCAAGCCGACGGGGCCGGCCAGGTTGGAGTTGAGGAAGGTGAAGAAATCCGCGTCGTAGGCACCCTGGATGCTGATGAAGGTCGAGGTGTTGACGATGGTCAGCAAGGTGCCGAGGTAGAAGCGTGGTTGCACGGTCAGAGTGCCGACGCAGATGAACGGCACGGCAAAGGCCAGCACCAGCATCGGGAAGTCGTGCAGGTTGGGCAGCACCAGGAACAGGTACAGGCTGGAGAAGATCACCGACATCAGCGTCCAGAAGAAGAACCTGTAGATCTGCGGCGCCGGGTCGTCCATGGCAGCGAAGAAGCTGCACGATACGGCAGCGAGGATCACCGCGCTGGCCCCGTCGTTCCAGCCCAGGCCGATCCACAGGCCGCAGGCGACAACGATGGCCAGCACGGTGGAGGCCACCGAATACAGCATCAACCCGCGATCGAAGAACGCTGTCAGGCGGCCCAGCCGCCAGTGGCGGTACACCGCGCGCCAGGGTTTGGCATCGTCGCTGCGCAAGGCGTGTTGCAGGCTGCAGCAGTCCTGCCACAGGTCGGCCCATTCAGTCAGGCGATACAGGGCATTGGACAGCAGCAGTTCAGCGCGTTGGTCGAGGGCTGCGGCGCCGGGCTGCAGGCGCTCGATCTGCTCGTGCAAGGCGGCCCAGCGGGCGGGTGAAGCGCTGTCGGCAGTGCCCTTGAGCCATTCGCGAGCAGCATCCAGCAGCGGGCGCATCTGGGCAAATTTCTCCGGGGCACGCCCTTCGAGGGCGACCAGGGCGTCGTCGAGCGCGTCGATCACCGGTAGCAGGTGGATCATGCGCCCGCGCAATTCGCGGGCATTCTTCAGGGTGTGCGGGCCGGCACCTTCATGGCCGAGCTGGCCGATCATCAGTTCCAGCGAGTTGAAGGTGATGACCATTGTGCCACGCAGGCCACCCACCTGGTCGGCGCTGGCCTGGCGGGCGAGGTAGGTATCGCTGTAACGGATCGCCTCGCTGAACCAGGTATTGGTGGCACCGACCACCACCGGCGCCAGCCGACGCGGCCAGAAGATGGCCCCGACCACTGCCGCGCAAACGATACCCAGGCAGATTTCCTGAGCACGGGAAGACGCCACGTCGAACACGGCCAACGGATTGTCCACCACCGCCAGGGCGATCATCGGCAAGGTGTAGCCCGCCAGCATCAGCACGTAGTTGTTGGCGGTGCGCAGATTCAGTGAAAGGAACAACAAGGTGCCGGTCCACAGGGCGATCGCGATACTCAGCAGCAACGGCGACTGTACCAAAGGCGGCACCAGGAAGATCGCGCCACCGGCACCCAGCAGCGTGCCGAGGGCACGGTACAGGGCCTTGGAGCTGGTCGGGCCAAGGAAGGGGCTGGAGACGATGTACACCGTGGCCATGGCCCAATAGGGGCGTGGCAGTTGCATGAGCAAGGCGATATACAAGGCAATCATGGAGGCGGCGAAAGTACGCACGCCATAGAACCAGTCGCGGGCCGGTGGCACCGAGCTGAAGAAACCGTTCATGCGGCCTCGCCTGTGCTGCCCAGGCCGGCAGCTTCGAAGGCGCGCAACACGCGCAAGGCGGCTGCCAGGTCGGCCTGGTCGATATGCTGCAGCACCTCACGGCGCAGGCGCACCAGTTCGGCTTCGATGGCCTCGGCCAGTGCGCGGCCTTCAGCGGTCAGGCTCAGGCCCTTTGCGCGACGGTCCAGCGGGTCTTCGCTACGGCATACCAGGCCAGCCTTGCACAGCTGGTCGAGCAGGCGCACCAACGACGGGCTTTCCAGGCCCGCCGCCTGGGCCACGGCGACCTGGTGCACGCCGTCGCCCAGGCGCACGATCATCAACAGGGGCGTGGCGCAGGCCTCGGAGATGCCATAACCGGTCAGGGCGGTGTGGCAGATGCGCCGCCAATGCCGGGCGGCAACCACCATGCCGCTGCTGACTTGCAGGCGCAGGAGATCAAGGGACATTGAAGAAACCAAGGATATTCATAGTTTGCTAACTATCAATATACGCTTGGCCCTCCCCCTGTCGTCAACATGGGATGACGGAGGGCGTTGATGAATTTGTTGTTCATGCTGTTTTTTACCTGCCTGCCAGGCCCTGGCGCCGGTCTGGCCAGCAAACAACTCAGGGTTGAATCTGGTCTTCCAGCTTCATGGTCAAGGCCAAAGTACTCCCCATCTGCACCGCCCGGTCGCGCCACTCCTGGTACCGCAGCTCGTCACGGCTACTGAAGTGCACTGCCAGCTCCTCGGCAGCCTGCACCACGCCCGCCGCTGCCGCCAGCTCCAGCCAGTACAGTGCAGCCTTGATATCGGCTTCCACGTACAGCCCGTGCATCAACCGGTATCCCACCTCGAAACGACAACGTGCCTCGCCCCGCTCGGCACCACGCAGGAACCACTGGTAGGCCTGCACCAGGTCGACCTGCCACTGCAGGTCGCCATCGCATACCTCTTCCTCGTACAGGTCGCCCAACGCGGCAGCGGCGTGTAGCAGGCCGCGCTCGAAGGCCTGCCGGTAGCACTCCGCCGCCTGCACATAGGAGGGTTCGATGCCTTTGCCGAAATAATGCTGCTGCCCGAGGTTGAACCAGGCAGCAGCACTGCCCTGCAGGGCAGCCATGCGCAACAGGTGACCGGCCAGCACGGTATCGGCACGCCAGTACTTGCCGTTGAGCCAGATCCAGCCGAGGTCATTGAGCGCGGCCACGCTGCCTTGCAACGCCTGGCGGCGCAGGTCGGCATATACCGCCTGCAAGTCGCTGGCTTCGTCCAGGCGGCTGATCAATAGCGAGCGCTGGCTGGGCAGCCCTACCCCGGCAAACAACCGCTGTCGCCTCCCGACAGCAATCGGTGGGGCGATGACCCGCTCGGGCAGGAGACGGGCAAGCAGCGAATGGATATTGCTGGCAGCAGACATGTTCATCCTCATTGAACGACGCACAACCCCAACCTTCGGCTGTGATGAGGCGTGATTCTGCGTGACGACACGTCAAAACCTGTCGCGAACGAATCGGCACCTGGCAACCAAATGCGACTTCCTTGATCTGAGCAGGCTGTGGCCAATTGCCATGCCCCACGCCTGCCGCCATCCTATTGCGGCAAGCCTAGACAAGGACGTTACCTTTTGCCGTTCGCCACTACCCGCGCCACCCTTAGCCGTCAGTGGGCGCTGCTGCGCCAGCTGCCCAGCCGCTCTCCAGGCATTACCAGCGCCGAGCTGGTCTGGCGCCTGCGTGACGTGGGCTTCACTGTCAGCAAACGTACCGTCGAACGCGACCTCAATGAGCTGTCGCTGATATTCCCGCTGGAGCGCAATGACAAGAGCATCCCGTTTGGCTGGCATTGGTCGGCGAGCGCCGTGGGCGAATTGCGCGGCAATTTCGATCTGCTGACGCATTTGCGCGGCGACGCGTTGCAGCCAGCACGGGGGGAGGGGGTCGAGTTGGTGGCACGGATCAGCGATGCACTGGCGCGGCAGTTGCGGGATGCGCCGCTGAGTAGCGACATGCAACTGACGGCGCTGGAACACGGGCATCGGATGCGGGCCACGGTGAGCGATGGCTGGCCGCTGCGCTGGTGGCTGTTGAGCCATGGCGATGGGGTGGTGGTCGAGCAGCCTACCGGCTTGCGGGAGGAGATTGGCAGGATTCTCAGCAATGCGGCTGCGCAGTACCAGAATTCCTGACCTGTACCCGCGAAGAGGCCGGCACAGGGTTACCCCCTAGCGCTGCATCCCCCACCGTCGCACGGTCAGCCGCTCCAGGGTATTGAACACCAGCCCCTCCACCAACAGGCCAATCAGGATCACCACCGCCAACCCGGCGAATACCGGTGTAGAGCTCGTTACGGTTCTGGAAGATGTACCAGCCCAACCCGCCTTTGCCGCTGCTGAAAGGGCTGCGGCTGGTGCTGCACATTTTGGTGCCCGCGGCGCTGCCGTCGATCCTGTCGGGGTTGAAGATCGGCTGGGCGTTTGCCTGGCGCCCTGGTCGCTGCCGAGCTGGTGTTCGGTGATCGACGGGTACGCAGTGGAAGTGCCTATAGAGGCATAAGACCTATTATTCAAACATCTTTAACGAATAAATATAGCACTGGCGTTTGCCTATTCCCTGATCAGATCAGGCCGCCCTGCTCTTCTTCTTCGATAAGGTTGTTCAGGCTGCTGAGCGCCTTGCGCGCCGTAGAGCGGTTCAACAGCTTGGCCTGCGCCCCGGGGGGCAGGTCGGTGATCTTGAAGACACCCTTGGCGGTCAGCACGTCGATCAGGTCCTCGAGCACACGGATCATGTCGAGGTCGCTTTGCTTGAGCTGGTTGAGGCTGTTTTCCACAATGTCGTCGGCGAACCAGGCCTGGATATCGGCATGGTCGGCAGGGAGCATTTCTGTGAACTCGTCGAAAGCGGCTGCCTCTACCCGCCGCAACTGGCCGGCAGCATCGCGTTGCACATAGAACATGGCGTCCCTCGTCACATTGGTTCCTTGTTGGTAGACAGCAGCATAGGCAAAGATTGCCGGGCACGCAGGCACGGCGCCAGAGTATGCGCTGTCGCAGGGCTGCGGGAAAGATCCGAGGGAGCGCGCCAGCCGGCTCGCTGGCTATTGGGCTGCAGGGCAGCCCAATAGCGCACCAGCAATCAGCTGTCCTTGTTGTGGATGATGATGGTCGGGTCAGCACCGCTGATCAACGAATTGATCGTGGTGTTGGACCAGTTCACCCCTTCCAGCTTGATGGTCACGTCGGCATTGGCGATACCACCTTCAGTGTTCAGCTTGCCTTCGCTGCTGACCTGCAACGTCGTCGTGCCTTCCACCGTGGTGAGTTTCAGGTAGTTGTCGATGGTGCTGCCCTTCTCGCCCTGCAGCAGGTCCTTCAGGTCGATCCGGTCGCCCTCGGCCACCTTGAAGTCCTTGATCACATCGTTGCCGAGGTCACCAGCCTTCCACACGAAGGTGTCGGCACCGCTTCCGCCGATCAGGATATCGTTGCCCTGGCCACCGATGAGGGTGTCATTGCCTGTACCGCCCAGCAGGATGTCGTTGCCTTTGCCACCATCCAGCGTGTCGTTCCCCCCCTGGCCGAAGAGGATGTCGTTGCCATTGCCGCCCGACAGGAGGTCGTGACCGTCGTTGGGACCGGAAATATCGAACTCGTTGTAGTGCTCGGTAATGTACTGGTGGACATTGCTGGTGGTAATGGCACTGGCTTCGACTCCACTCTTCTGTGCCACATACGTCTGCAGCGCTTGGTAGCCTTCGCTGACGACACCGTCGAGAGTGATCAGGTCGCCGAAGATGATGTCGTTGCCGTTGCCGCCATCAATGCTGTCAGCGCCCGGCAAGGTCGCCTCGGAATGGCCGAGAATCGCCTTGGCCAGATCGGACGGGTCAATGCCTGCCTGCGGTTTGCCAGCAGAATCGTACGGTTTCAGGTCGTTCAGCGTGACATCGCTGTTCAAGCCGATGGCCTGCACTTTACTCACGCCATTGGTGCCACCGAGCAGGTTGAAGCTCGCGGTAGTGCCCGCTGCCGACTCCTGGTAGTTCCAGTACTCACCGTAGCCCGAACCGTCCAGGCTGGAGAACTCGTAGGTGCCGTCGCCCTGGGCATGCAGGGTTCCGACGGTGTTGGTGGACTGCAGCACCAACTCACCCTTCTTGTTCTCGCCGTAGGTCAGAACCTTGACCGAGCCACTACTGCTGATCTCGACTTTGTGAGTGGCGTCAGCCCACACGCTGAAGGTGTCGCCAAGTTTGTAGTTGTTGACATTGACCACGTCATCCAGGGACTTGCCGTTGGTCCACAGCCGCGGGTTGGTACTCTCCCCACTCTGGTAGTAAGTCGGCTTGCCGTCGGTGATGAAGTAGGTCAGGTTCTCGGCATTGGTGTTACTGCTGGCCATGGTGCTCTTGAAGAAGTTGGCCGTGGCCTTGAACACGTCTTCGTAGTTGGTACCGCCACCGCTCGCCATGGAGTTCAATACGGATTGCAGCTTGCTCAAGGCATTCGGGTCGGCAAGGTTCACCGCCACGTTCTGCTTGACCTGGGTATCGAAGTCGACCAGGAAGATGTTGACCGTGCCCGATGTGTCCGAACCCAGGCTGGCCTTGAGCGTATTGAACACCGAGGCGAGCTGGGTCTTCGCGTCCGAAATCGACTTGTCGCTCATGCTGCCCGAGCTGTCGACGATAAAGGCAATGTTGTAGTTCTTGCCTTGAACCACGTTCAGGCCGGATACGTCAGCAACCATGATGTCGTTGCCTTCGCCGCCGGTCATCGCATCGTTGCCCGAAGTACCAACGTTGGCTTTGTAAGTTGCAGCGTACACGGTCACCGGAATATTGCCGGTGGTGACCGCCGAACCGCCGAGGCTTTCGGTTGCGACCGAAGTGACCGTGATGTCGAACGAACCTTTGAAGTAAGCTGGCGGAGTCAGCGTCAGACTGCTGAGTTTCCAGCCGGTCACATCTACAGGGCCGGTGCCGACCGTGACAGTGTGCCCTGCGCCATCGCTCAGCACGGTGCCTTTCGGAATACCGCTAAGGGACACATTCAGGCTCTCGGAACCGTCGGTATCGGTCAACGCAGTCGAGATCCCGACCAGTTTCACCGAACCACCTTCCGGCCCTTCATTGAGCTTGTAGCCGTCGTAGTAGCTCTGGCCATTGACGGTGTGCAGGTCGGACACGCCCAGGCCGGCGTTGGCCATCTCGGTCACGTTCTGGTACATCTTGATGTTCGAGCTGCTCAGGTCGGTGACAGCACCCGAGCCGACCTGGATGTTCAGGTCATAGCTGCCTGGCCCGCTCTGGTTGGCATGATAGACCTCGATCGGGTAGTAGCCACTGGTGTTCGGGGTGAAGCTGCCCGAAACCTGTCCACCCGCGCCCCAGGTGGCCGTGACCACCGTCTTGCCACCGATGGTGACCACGAAGCTGTCGTCGGCAGTGCCGCTGAAGTTGTAGGTCTTGCCGGCTTCCAGATAGATCAGGCCGGAGGTTTTCGAGCCGGTACCGGCACTGACGCTGCCGTCGGACTGCACATTGGTGGTGGTGCTGCTGCCGTTGGCATTGCCGGAGTTGGCAAAGACCGTCTTCAGGGCGTCGCCGGTAATGCCACTACCGTCGGTACCCAGGCCTTTGAGGCTGGTCCACACTTCCTTGGTCAGGCCTTTGGACTCGACCTCGGCGCTGCCGAAGCTCAGGGTCGGCTTGTCGGCAACCGGGCTGATGTCGACCTTCATGGTCACTTCACTGCCCAGGTTGCTGCCATCGTTCGGCTTGAACTTGAACTGCGCGTAGTCGGCCTGCTGGTTACCTACGCCATTCCCACCGTAGTTGTCCGCGCCCGACTGGTTGGGAGCCGGAACGAACTTGAGGTTGTTGGCAGTAATGTCAGCCTGGCTGACCACCTGGCCGACGGTCACGTTCACCCAGGTGGTACCGTTGAAGAACTGCAGACTACCAGCGGCCGGGAGCGAGGTAATGGTCACGGACAAGCCGGTGTTGGCATCGGCATCGGTGACTTTGAAATCACCCCAGGCAAACACGTAGGCGGTGTCTTCCACGCCAAACACTGCACCGCCAGGCGAAACCGGCAGGTGGTCATTGTCGAGGATGGACGTGGTCACGCTGGCATTGCTGCTGTCGACCTTCAGGTTTTCGAAGCCGCCACCGGTGGCGCTTTCGATCTTCACGGTGAAGTTCTCGGTACCCTCGACAAGCTTGTCGTCGATGGTCGCGATGTCGAACGTGATGCCGGTGCTGTTGGCCGGGATCTTCACGATGGCGACACCGGTGAAGTCCTCGCCATTATTGGCAGTACCGCTGTAGCTGAGGGTAATGGTGACCTCAGACTTCGACGGGTTGCTCAGGGCCAGCGTGTAGTGGCCGGTTTCGCCTTCGGTCACCGACGTGCTACCGCTGATGCCGACCGTGGTGACATCGCCCTGGCCGCTGCCTGGTTCATCGGTCACGGTGGTGCTTACAGGGGTCTTGTCCAAGGTTAGCTGTTCGAACTTGCCGACGTCGGTGCCGCTGACCGAAGCGATCGACTTGATCACAGGGTCATTCGCACCGGTGTACACGTTGTCCGGCGCGGTGACGGTGACCGAACCGGTCGTGCCATTGGCCGGCACGGTGATGGTGGTGCCATCGTTCAGGGTGAAGGTCAGTGCACCGTGCTTGTCGATCGGCAGGCCATCTTTGTTGGTCAGGGTCACGGTGTAGGTGATTACGCCGCCTTCAGTCACCGAAGGGGTCGCAGTCAGCTTGGCCACCACTTCATCAGTGGTGTCAGTGACCTGAACCTTGGCCGCATCGCCCAGTTGCAGGTTCTCGAAGGTACGGCCATCGACGTCCACAGCCGACTTGATGCCCAGGCTGAG